>JBLNCO010000197.1:0-5827 GCA_050260715.1 Hyphomicrobiales bacterium
TCGGCGCGTTGGCCTGAGCGATAACGTAGTTATCCTCCTCATCAGCCGCCAGGTAAACGATCTCATCGGTCACCATGCCCCGCTCCTTGTCCACCTTGCGGTAGGGGGTCTCGATAAACCCGTACTCGTTGATCCGGGCGAAGGTGCTGAGCGAACCGATAAGCCCGATGTTGGGACCCTCAGGGGTCTCGATCGGACACATCCGTCCGTAGTGGGAGTGGTGAACGTCGCGGACCTCGAAACCGGCCCGCTCCCGGCTCAAACCTCCCGGGCCCAGCGCACTCAGGCGCCGCTTGTGGGTCAGTTCCGCCAGCGGGTTGGTCTGGTCCATGAACTGGGAGAGCTGGCTGCCGCCGAAGAACTCCTTCATGGCGGCGACCACCGGCCGGATGTTGATGAGGGCGCTGGGCGTGGCCTCTTCCGGGTCGGTGATGGTCATGCGCTCGCGGACGACGCGCTCCATGCGGAGCAGGCCAACGCGGAACTGCTGCTGGATGAGCTCGCCATTGGCGCGCACGCGGCGGTTGCCGAGGTGATCGATGTCGTCGCCGTGGCCGCGCCCGTTATTGATGTTGATGAGCTCGGCGATGATGGCGACGAGGTCCTTCGGCCGCAGCCAGCGCTGGGTCGTGTTGTCGTCGATTTCGAGCCGCTTGTTCAGCTTGTGGCGGCCGACGCGGCCGAGGTCGTAGCGGCGCGGATTGAAGAACAGCGTATTAATAAGGGTGCGTGCGTTCTCGAGGGTCGGCGGGTCGCCGGGCCGGATGCGGCGGTAGAACTCGAGGAGCGCTTCGTGCTTGTTGTTCGAAGGCTCCTTGGAGATCGTGGTCTCCATGTAGCGGTTGATGTCGCTGGTATCGACGGCTTCGAACATGGCGAGCACGCCGTCGTTCGTGCCGAGCTCCATTTCGAGCTCGCGCAGGGCGGCATCGCGGGCGCGCTCGTCCTCGGGGGCGCCGGTCTCGTCGGCCTTATCGAGGGCGGCGAAGTATTTGGCGAACCGCGGGTTATCGCGGTCGCCGGGGAGCAGGCCGGGCACATCGATGGCCCGGACGAGGTTCGATACCGGGATCTTGCGCTTGCGGTCGACCTTGACGGAGACGACGTTGCGGTTCGAGGTTTCGAATTCGAGCCAGGCGCCGCGGTTGGGGATGAGCTTGGCGTAGGCGAGCCGGCGGCCACTCGCCGGGTCGACTTCGATCGTGTAGTAGACGCCCGGGGAGCGGACGAGCTGGGAGACGACCACGCGCTCAGCGCCATTGATGATGAAGGTGCCGCGGTCCGTCATCAGCGGGAAGTCGCCGAAGAAGAGGCGCTGTTCCTTGATTTCGCCAGAGTCCTTGATGGTGAGCTCGACATCGACGAAGAGCGGCGCGGAGTACGTGATGTCCTTGTCGCGGCACTGCTCCATCGTGAACTTGGGCTCACGAAACTCGTAGTCGAGGAAACGGAGCTCCATCTTGGAGCCAGTGAAGTCGGTAATGGGGGAGATTTCGTCGAGGAGCTCGCGGAGGCCCTCGCGCTTGAACCAGTCGAAGGAATCGACCTGGATCTTGATGAGGCTGGGAATATCGAGGACGTTGGCGATGTGTCCGTAAGTCTGGACCTGGAGCGGGGCGAACGAACGGCCTCGCACCACGTCACGCGTCGTGGTCATCCTGTGGCAACTCCTTCAGGACCTGGGTGCAGAACAAGCCAGGGGACGAAAAAAACAGCGGCGAATGGTGGGGAAACCAATGGGCATAGCGCGCCCCTCTAAGAGTAGGGGGTGCGGAGGGCAACGTCAACGGGCGCTCAACCACAAGCCGACGCTACCGCCACGACTCGCGTATGGTGCAGCGACGCCTTTCCCGTTTCTTGCCGGCCGGCAGCGGCTGCTCGGGCTGCCGGGTTGCGATGAGGCGCGGTAGCGGCCGAAGCATCTATCGCGCCACCAGTGTCGGGTGTCCGGGCCGCGCTGTCCAGCGGGCAGCGTGGGGAAATTACTCGAGTACCACGACCTGGCCGGAACCGCCGGCGATGGCCACGTGGCCGCTATCGCTCACGGCGATGGCGCGAACGTCGGTGGTTACCTGCAGCGGCTCGTCGCCCATGCCCGCCGGGGCGCGGAAGTCGACGTGGCCGGATGGGTTTTCCCAGACCGTCTCGGGGAGGGCGTAGCGGCTCACGCGGCCCGTCTCGCAGTCGAACACCGCGACCAGGGAGGCGGCAGGCCGGCTGCGGCGAGCCACCGCGAGCCGTTCGAGGCAGCGACCGGGTTCGGCCAGCTGACCGCGAGGCTTTCGATGGCGGCGCTGCCACCAGCGCCCTCGAACCCCACGGCGCCCAGCCCCGGGCTCACCCAACCGCGGCAGCCGCCGGAGTCGGTGAAGCTGGAGCCGCTGTCGCGCAGGACGCCGTCGGGGAGGCTGTTCGCGGGGGCGGCCGAGAGCGTGGCGCGCCCTTCGGGACCTTCGGCGAACGGCACCGCACTACCCGCAACAACAGCCAGGCGCGCCGGAGCGTCGGGCAGCTTCTCCCGCACGACGAGCGACTGGTTTTCGACCTCGAACACCGCCGGCACGTTGTTCCGCGTGACGAGGACGCGATCGCCTTCGCGACCACCATCCCGTTGATCCACGTGCCCGGGAAAGGGGATGCCGGGTCGAGGGCGCCGGGCTCCTGGAGTTCGTGCTCCGGATCGAGGGTGAGCGAAGCGACCCAGGTCTTCGTCGTAGTATCGAATGCGCCGATTCCGTAGTTCGCGGCGAGCCACAACGTCTCGTCCTGCCACGCGAGGAAGGTGTGGATGGTCTCGGGCGCGGAGAACGGGATTTTCCACGAAGACTGCTGGAGCGTGGGTAGCTCGACGCGATTGAGCCAGGCCGCGCCATCGAGCGAGGCGCTCACGTACCCGAGAGCATCGGAGCCCTGCCACGCCAGGGCCTGGGGCTGGCTGCCCTCAGGAGGCGCGACCGAAAGGGGCCGCGAAGGCGCTCCTGTCCAGCCCATCGCCGTCGTCCCTGACCCGTGCGTAGACCGTAGCGAACCCGGCGACCAGCACTGCCACCGCCGCCACTCCGAGCACGAACAGCCGCGTGCTCCTAGCGCTCATGCGAACATTCTACACGGGGGGTGACACATCAATAGGTGTTATACCGCTTCCGGTCGGGTCCCCCGCGCATGAAGAGCGCGGGCACGGCGAGCAGGGCGGCGAGGTCGGCGAAAAGAGCGCCGCGTAGACGGCGGCCACGCGCACGCGGACCGCGCCCCCGAGCCGCCGGTTGCCCGCTGACCGCGGGTTGGCTAGGTTCGAAGTGGCGGAGCTGCGCGCTCCGCACACGGGAGTCCCATGTTTTCTGTACCGATTTCGATGCTGGACCTCGCCATCGTGGGCGAGGGGGAGCGGCCGCGAGACGCGCTCGAAGGGAGCGTCGCGCTGGCGCGGCGGTCCGAGGAGCTCGGGTATGCGCGCGTGTGGTACGCCGAGCACCACAACATCGAGAGCATCGCGTCCTCGGCGCCAGCGGTGCTCATCGCGCATGTCGCGGCGAACACCGAACGCATCCGGCTCGGTTCGGGTGGCGTTATGTTGCCGAACCACGCGCCGCTGGTTATCGCCGAACAGTTCGGGACGCTGGCCGAGCTGCACCCGGGCCGCATCGACCTCGGGCTTGGTAGGGCGCCCGGTACGGACCAGACGACGGTGCGAGCGCTACGGCGCGACCCGATGGCGGGCGACGAATTCCCGCAGGACGTGCTCGAACTGCAGGGGTACCTCTCGGACGAGACGCGCTTCCCGAACGTGAACGCGACGCCCGGGAAGGGCACGAAGGTCCCGCTGTACATCCTCGGGTCGTCGCTGTTCGGTGCGCAGGTGGCAGCTGCGTTCGGGTTGCCGTACGCGTTCGCGTCGCACTTCGCCCCACAGATGCTCGAACAGGCGGTGCGCGCCTATCGCGAGAAGTTCCAGCCCTCGGAGCAGCTCGACAGGCCGTACGTGATCGCGGGGGTAAACGTGGTCATCGGCGAGAGCGAGGCGGAGGCGCGCGAGACGCTGGAGTGGCGGAAGCGGGCGTTCACGCGGAGCATCTTCAGCCGCCCCGGTCATCGCCTCACGGACGACGAGCTCGAAATCGTGCTCCACACGCCCCAGGCGGCGCACGTCGAGCAGATGATGAAGTACACGGCGCTCGGCACGCCGGACCAGGTGCGCGCGTACCTGGAGGACTTCCGCAAGCACGCGGACGCCGACGAGCTCATGGTGGTCCACCAGGGCAAGACGCTCGCCGACCGCCTCCGCTCGCTGGACCTGCTGGGCAAGGTGGGGTAGCGGGCGCGCGGGCCGGGTGACCGGCCGCGTGTCGCAGTTCGCGCGAGTGCAACAACGCCGCAGGCGCGGCGCCCGACGCCGTGCTTCCCCGGGAGAGTCGTTCGGCTCGCGGGCGTGAAAAAGCGGCGGGACGCAGGTCCCGCAGCTTTGCCTTGCTTCGCCCGATGTTAGCGGCGGCGGATGAGGTAGGCGCCGCCGAGCGCGAGGACGGCCAGTACGGCGACGGCCGCGAAGATGGGCAGGTTGTTGTTCGAGCCCGTGTCTTGCGTCCCGGCGCCCGCGGCGGGCGCGGTGGGCGGAGCCTGCGTCGCGGTGGACGTCGTGGTCGCGGTGGGCGACGGAGCTGCGGCGCGCGGAGCGAGCAGCCAGTCGTCGAGCCCGGGGCGCCCGGCCGCATCGGCAACGGACGCGGCGCAGCCGCCGGAGACCTGGACGACGCCGTCGCCCGTGACGCCGAGCACGAGAGGAGCGTAGGAGGTGGAACCCCCGGCGACGGCGGGGTCGTCGCCGCTCCCGAGGAACACGAGGTACTCGGGCGAGGGCACGCCGGAGACCGGGTCGGGAGTGACGTGCGCCACAGCGTAGAGGAAGAGGTTCGGGCGGGCAGCCTGCGCGAGCGCGTCATCGAGCTCGGAGCTATCCGCGGTCACGCCGGTGAGCTCGCAGCTGCCGGCCATGATGATTGTCGACCGGCGTTCCGTCGGCGGTGCCATCCGGGCAGGGGACACCGCCGAGCCCGGGTGACGTGGAACAGGCGACCGATTCGAAGTGCAGGGCGTTGCGGAGGGCATCCGGGCTGCCCGACATTGCGGCGGCGATGGCCGCATCGACGCTGGCCACACCGGTCGTTGTTCCCCTGGGGGTAGGCCCAGGACGGGCTTCCCGATTGGGCCATACTCGACGTGATCGCGGGGCGGCCGAGGCACAGGACAGCGACACCAGCGAGCGCCCAGGCCCGGATCAAGGACCGCGCGCCGATCCGGGATGGGCTTCCGAAACAGCCGCACTCGGCGCCGCGGGCACGAACCCGAATGGCCACTTTTCCACACGGGGGCCTACCAGCAAGGCGAAGACGGCGGCGGCGAGGCCAGGGTCAACAGTTCTCCAAACGTAGTGATCATTACCGCCCCTCAGACGTTATAGGCGTATATCGAGTTGCCGGCGGAGGTTCCGTCAAGCGGCCGGCCCCCGCCCGAAGCGGAGCCGTGGCTTTCGGTCCTCACGCCGCGCATGTTGTTCGGCCTTCTCCGCGTAACCACTCTGTTTTCCCTCTGTTTTCGACATCGGCCGCAGGATGCGGTGCTGTCGAAATCAACGCCGAAGCCACCCGGAAAAGTTCCTGCCATGCGCGGCGGGTGCCCGGTTGGCGGATTCGGGGCCACCGTGCGCGGTTCGGGGGCATGAAAAAGCGGCGGGGCGTGCGTCCCGCCGCTTCGGTTGTGTTTCGACGCCGGCGCTCATAAGCGACCGGCTGGGGGTGGCGGCCGGTCTCGATGGTGAGCCCGTCCACGCCTT
>JBLNCO010000198.1:0-5382 GCA_050260715.1 Hyphomicrobiales bacterium
ACTGGGCCAGCCCCCTCGGCGCCGGGGGGGCGTAGCGGTTGTTTTTGCCGGTTGGGGTGGCGCGCGGGCGGGGGGCCCCCCGGGACAGTGCGTGCGAAACGTGCCTAGGATGGGAGAAATCGTTGGAGGTAAGGCATGCCTGATCGCACCGGAAACGCCGTATGGGAAGGTTCGCTGAGGGAAGGCAAGGGCACGCTCGCGCTGGGTAGCGGCGCGTTCAAGGGCCAGTATTCGTTCAGTTCGCGGTTCGAAGAGGGGACCGGCACGAACCCGGAAGAGCTCATCGGGGCGGCACACGCGGCGTGCTTTTCGATGGCCCTTTCGGGCGGGCTCGGCCGGGCCGGCTTCACCCCGCAGCGCGTGAGCACCACCGCGACCGTCAAGCTGGCGCAGGGGGAGTCGGGCTTCCGCATTTCGCGGATCATCCTGGACTGCGAGGCGCAGGTGCCGGGCATCGACGACGCGACGTTCCAGCAAGAGGCCGAGAAGGCGAAGAAAGGCTGCCCGGTGTCGCAGGCGCTGGCCGCCACAGAGATCGAGCTCCGCGCCAGGCTGGCCAGCTAGCCGCTGTTCGAACAGAGATGCGAAATGCCCGCCACTCCCGGGAGCGGCGGGCATTTTCGTGCGTCCTGCGCGCGCCTTAGCGGCCCTTGAAGACGGGCTCGCGGCGCTCGGCGAAGGCGGAGAGGCCCTCCTTGAAGTCTTCGCTCTGGAAGAGCGGGAGGAGCTGCAGGTAGATGTGGTCGACCGCGGCCTCGAACGTCTCGTCCTGGCCGAGGCGCATCATGCGCTTGGTCGACTGGACGCTCAGGGGCGCGTTGTTGGCGATCTGGCGGGCCATCTTCATGGTCTCGGGCATGAGCTGGTCGTGGGGGACCACTTTGTTCACTAGGCCGAGCTCGAGCGACTTCTGGGCGTCGAGGACTTCGCCGAGGAAGGCGACTTCGGCGGCCTTCGCCCAGCCGAGGAGGCGCGGGAGGTACCAGCAGCCGCCCGATTCGGGGAGCACGCCGCGCTTGGCGAAGACGGCACCCATTTTTGCGTTTTCGCTGGCGATGCGGATGTCGCACCCGAGGGCCATGTCCATGCCATATCCGGCGGCGGCGCCGTTGAGGGCGCAGATCATCGGCTTGTCCATGCGGTTGATGACGATGGGCGGCGAGTTGTGGAGGTCGAAGAGGCGGTAGCCGCGGCTGCCGCCGAGGTTGCTGCCACCCTCCATCTGGTCCTTGAGGTCGAGCCCGGAGCAGAAGCCGCGGCCGGCGCCGGTGAGGATGACGACGCGGACCTCGGGGTCGATGTTGGCTTGTTGGAGGGTGGTGGAAAGGGCGGAGAGCATGGGACCGCTGATGGCGTTGAGGCGGTCGGGGCGATTGAGGGTAATGGTCAGGATGCCGTCGTTGAGCTCGACGACGAGCTCATCGGTGGTCTGGTACATGCGGAGCCTCCGAGAAGATGCCCGGCGAGTGTTGCATCCCGTCTACCGCTCGTCCAGCGAGGGGGTGGGCGGGCCGTGGGGTGCCCGGCCATTGCGGGAGGCAGCGGCCGGGGCGGCAGGGTCCGCTCCCTAACGGTCGCGGTACTGGCGGGTGGGTGCCGGAGTGGTCCGCCGCGTTAGCCGTGGCCGGCGAGGTACTCGTGCAGGGTGTGGCCGCTGTCGTGGACCTTCTTGGCTTCTTCGCGGCCGATCCAGCGGATATGCCAGGGTTCGAAGGCGTAGCCGGTGATCTGCTCGGTTCCTTCGGGGTAGCTGACCACGAAGCCGTAGCGCCAGGCGTTGTCCCGGAGCCAGTCGGCTTCCGGGGTACCGATGAACGATTCGAGGCCGAAGCCGGCGGTCGGGCTCGAGACATCGACGGTGGTGCCGAGCTGGTGCTCGCTGTGTCCCGGGTGTGCGCTCACGCGGTCGGCGCAGGCGGTATCGCCGCCGCACTGGTCGAGGTTCGACTGGTAGGCCTCGACCTGGCCCTGGTAGCTGCGGTAGGCGCTGACGGCGTAGAGCGCGTAGCCGTCGGCGGCGGCGCCGTTGACGAGCTCGATGAACGCGGCACGGGCATCGGCGCGCATGAGCTGGGTCCCGTTCTTCGACATGGCGGACGGGACGGGCTCCAGGTCGTCGGGCTCGCAGTCCTCGCCGAGGTAATTGAGCTTGTTCAGTGGCGCCATGATGTCGCCGCAGGTGAGCAGCTTCCCTTCGGGCTGGGGCGTGGAGGCAGGGGCTGTGCCCGTCTCGCCGTTGGCCGGCTGCGTGGCGGTGTCCGCCTGGCCCGGCTGCGTCGTCTGAGTCGGCCGGGCATCGCGGGTGTCGTCGGCGCCGGGGAGAGTTATGTCGCCTCCGCCGTCATCGCCACCAGTGGCGAGGCCGACCAGGACCACCACAAACACCAGGACGCTCGCGGCAACAGCAAGGATCGAAGCTATGAACCATGGGCGCCAGCGGGCTTTCAACGCATCATCGGCCTCGTCCCCTTCGTGGGAACGGGCGGCTTGTCGGGTTCCCATGGGAAGTACCTTACGCGCGCATCAGCTTTCGACCCACCGGTCGCGGCGGGTGATTCGTCGCCCGAACGTAAGCGATTGGGAAACACGCGACCAACTTCGGCCGCGGGTCAATCGCGGCGGCGGAGGCGGGGGTCGCGTTCGACATCGTCGAGGAAGGCGCGCAGGAGGGCGCTGGTGACGGCGGGCTGTTCGAGCTGGAAGAAGTGGCCGGCGCCGGGGATCGGTTCCTGGCGGATGAACATGAGCGTGTCGCGCAGGCGTTCCGGGTTGCCGAGCGGGTGTTCGGCCCAGATGGCCATGAAGGGCTTCGTATCGGCCTGCCTGAGCAGCTCGCCCATGCGCTGCGTGAACACCTCGCCGTTCGAAAGCATGCCGGCGGCGACATCGGCCGGGGTCCCGAGCATGGTGGTCCGAACCTTTTCGCGGACGTCTTCGGGCGTGTTCTCGGTGAAGAAGGTTTCGATGTAGTCGGCCATGACGGACATCGAGCCGGCTTCGCGGATGCGCCGGACGGTTTCGGGCCAGCCGCCGCCGGAGGCGGACGTCAGGGGCGAATCGCCGAGCACGATGCCGAGCACGGCATCGGGGTGGCGGTCCTGCACGAGCAGGGCGGCGTTGCCGCCCAGGCTGTGCCCGATGAGCAGCGACGGTCCGAGTTCGAGCTGGCGAATGACCTCGGCGACATCGTCGGCGGCCTGGGTGGTATCGAACGGCGGGACGGGCGCCGAATCGCCGCAGCCGCGCCAGTCGATGGCGACGGCGCGGTGGTCGCGGGCGATGTCTTCGAACTGGGGCTGCCAGAAGGTGTGGTCGCAGCACCAGCCGTGGATGAAGACGAAGGGCGGATCGCCCTCGCCGGCTTCGTAGATGGCGAGTTCGGCGCCGTTTATCGCTAGCTTCGCCACGGCAGCATGCGGCCAACGAGCCGGCGGCGGCGCGAGGGCTTCGGCTTGCGGCGGAGGCCCGACGCGGCGAGCGCGGCGCCAACGGCGGACCCGGCGGCCGAGCGGCCGCGATGAGCCGCCTTCCGGCCGCGGACTTTCACCTGTTCGCGATCGACGCGCTGGGCCGCGGACTTCACGTTCGCGGGGGCGGCCTTCGCGCGCTCTTCGAGCGACTGTGCGAGCTCGAGGGCGGTCTGGCGGGCGTGCTGGAGGTCGGCGCCCTTGACGGCGGAACGCGCCCGCGTGGCGCCGTCGCGCCCGACCACGGAGAGCTGGTTCACGAGGTCGGCGGCGCGCTGGCGGGCGAGCTCGACATCGACGTTCCCGAGGGACGATGCGACCGACGGGAGCGGCGGGATCGGGGCAGTACGGCGCCGGCGGCGGGCTTCGGCGGCGCGCTTCTTCTCCGTGCGCGACTTCGCGCCCCGGCGGACCGCGATGCTCCCGACGATGACGGCGACAGCGGCGCCGAGCCCGGCGAGCACCAGCGCGAGGGTACCGGGACGGCGGCGGGCAGCCGCTTTCTGGACATCGACCAGCTCCTGGAGGGGCGGCGGTTCGGTCGCGGCTTCGGGTTCGAAGCGGCCGGCGGCGACGTCTTCGAGGAAGGAATCGACCGCGGCGGTGAAGGCGTCGGGGTTGTCGCCGGGGACGCTGTGGCCGGCGCCGGGGACGACCACGAGGCGGGCGCGCTGCATCTCGCGGGCCGCGCGCTCGGCCACGTCCTGGGTAAGGACGTCGCTTTCGGAGCCCCGGACGAGGAGCGTGGGCACGGGGACCTGCCGGTAGAGCTGCCAGGTTTCGTCGTTCGAAAGGTTGCTGCCGATGCGCAGGCCGCTATCGGGCTGCCGGAAGCGGCTATCGAACTTCCAAGTCCACTTGCCGTTTTCGGTCTGCCGGAGGCGATGGCTCATGCGCTCGCGGATGTTTTCGATGCTGCGCCGCGGGTTGAAGCGATGCGCCATCTCGACGAACTCGTCGAATTCGAGCTCATCGGGGCCGCGGGTGAAGCGGACGATGTTGTCGACGCCCTCTTTCGCGGCTTCGGGGCCGACATCGACCAGCACGAGCGCGCGAACGCGGTCGGGGTACCGGACGGTGTACGAGACAGAGTTGAGCCCGCCCATGCTGTGGCCGATGAGCAGGAAGGTCTTGAGCCCGAGGGCCTCGCGGAAGGCTTCGAGGTCGTCGACGAACGCCTCGCGGGAGTAGTCGCCTTCGTCGGACCAGCTGCTGTCGCCGTGGCCGCGCTGGTCGAGGGCGATGAGGCGGAAGCGGTCCTGCATGCGCTCGGCGAACTCATCGAACATGTGCCCGGAGACGCCGAAGCCGTGAAGCATGACGATGGCCGGCGCGTTCTCGTCGCCCCACTCCTGGTAGTGCAACTTCATGTCGCGGACATAGACGTCGCGTTCTACGTAGGTCGCAGCTCCCACGTCTCACCTCCCCATTGGCGCCGAGCGCAGCTTGAAGGCGGATCATACCACCGGAGGGAGCGAACTGAGGGATGGGAACCGCGTGTGAGTACCACGGCGGCGGCTACGAAAGGGGCGGGAGCCCCTGCTCGGCGAGCAGCTGGTTGTAGTTCCGGACGACGCTGTCGCCCTGGTAGGCGAAGCCGCCACCGGGGTTGAAGGAGTAGTCGTAGGCGGCGCGGACGGCGTACTCGCCGGTGTAGCCGGCACGTTCGACCGCGTGCCACGCCTCGGCGAGGCCACGGGCGGCGCGGTCGGCGTTGGCTTCGGGGTCGAAGCGAAGGTCGCCCATACCGGCGCCGTAGCCCTGGTCGTGCAGCTGGAACAGGCCCACCGAGTGCCCGTTGTCGCCGATGGCATCGGGGTTGCCGCCGCTCTCACTGAGCATGACGGCCTTCAGGAACATCGGCGGGACGTTGTACTTCTGGCCGAGGCGGTTGAGCAGGGAGTCCCAGCGGTCG
>JBLNCO010000199.1:0-6105 GCA_050260715.1 Hyphomicrobiales bacterium
ACCGCCCAACACGGCGGCCGTCGCGTTCACCTCGGACCGGAGGACGAGCGGCACGCGGTCGGCGAGCAGGTCGCGGATGACCCCGCCGCCCGTCGCAGTAACGATCGCCAGGATGAGAACCGCCGGAAGCTCGAGGTCCGCATGGATGGCCGCGAGCGCGCCGGCAGCGGCGAACGCACCGAGCCCGGCCGCATCGGCCAGCGCCACGATCCATCCCGGCATCGTGCGCCCCGCCCAGATGATCGCGATCGCGACTGCCGACGACAGGACTGCCCACAGCAGGTAGTCGTCGTGTGCGAGCACGAACGGCACGCGCACGAGCAGCGCGTCGCGGACGAGCCCGCCGCCCGTCGCGGTGACCACGCCCATCACGAGCAGCCCGAACACGTCCAGGTGGCGGCGCGCGCCAACCTGCACCCCCGAGAGCGCGAACGCCACGATGCCTATCCGGTCGAGCGCCGGGACGAGGTCCGCAATGTCGAGCGACACGGCCGCATCGTACGTGCCGCACGGCTTCCGCCGGAACACGCGGGACCGGCGCCTCGCCGCGGAGGCGCCCGGCTCGTATCAGCTGCTGAGGCTAGCTAGGGCGCGAGCAGCTCGGCCGAATCGAGCGCTTCTTCGGCGGTCAGCGAGGCGGGCACTTCGCCCTGGAACTCCAGGTTGTCGTGGTCGACGGCGCGGATAATCCACACACCGCGCTCTTCGTCACGCTTGGCGCGGGCCATCCAGCCCAGCCGGAACGTGCGTACATATTCGCCTGACATTTCATCGAACAACGATTCATTGGACATTGGTCAACCGTTCCTTGTCTTCGAGCCACTACAAGGACGGGACCAAGTAATGCGCGAGTCCTGATCTTAGGTGATCGCGGCGGTTACGGTGCGTGCCGCGGCATTACAGATCGCTTGTGAAAGGTAAAGGTGCATGCCACAACGCTTGAGCGAAGTTGGGGGCCGGCCCTGACGCGGATGGCCCGGGCGTGGCGCCCCGGCGGGCTCTCGCTCTCACCCGCAGCGCTCCCGGCTATCGGCAGGGGCCGCGCCCCGAGTGAGGGAGACGCCGCCCGTACGTCATGGATCAGCCTTATTTCCCGGGTTCAGGAAGGGTTGACGTTTACAAAGAGTTTGCAAACGGCTGCCAGAGAGCCGATGTTCGGGTCCCCGCCCCAACGTACGGTCAACTCGCTGTTCACCTGTATGGGAGGTGGTCGTGACGAGTTTGACAGCGAAGAACAAGGTATCTCCACGAATTCTCCTCCTCGTCGTTCTTGCGGCGATTGCCCCGTTCGCACTCCTGCGCTCGAACGAGGATGCGCAAGCCGAGGGTTACACCAGTCCTATTGCGACAACCGCGCTCAAGTACGTCGGCACGCATGGCGGCCAGTGCTGGACCTTCATGAAGCAGGTGGTGGCCGAAGCCACCGGCGCCCAGATCGGCTACGACTACCGCCTCGGCTTCTTCGAAGCAGGCGCCTGGGAGGTTTCCGCCAACGAAGCCCGCTCCGGCGACATCATCCAGATTGCCTCTGACGCGAACACGCTCCCGTGGGCCTCGTATCCGGGGCTGCACACCGCCATCATCCTCGAGAACCTCGGCGGCGGCGTGTTCAACGCGGTCGATTCGAACCAGAACTGGGACGAGATGGTGCGGCTGCGGCCGAACTACAACCCGTACGCCTCGGCCGCCCGGTACGGCCTGCAGGTGCACATCTATCGCATCCCCGATGGCAGCGGCGGAGGCAATGGCGCCAGCGCTGCGGCCGCTCCAACGCCCACGGAGCCATCGGCCTGGGCAGCCGGCGATGGCGGCGTCGTCGCCGCGGGCAGCGACTGCCTGAACCTCCGCACCGCACCGTCGCTCGACGCGGACCGCATCGCGTGCCTCCGCTCGGGTGTGGGCGTGACCGCCGTTAGCGGCCCGACCGAGGCAGATGGCTACACGTGGGTCCAGGTCGAGACGCCGGCCGGCACCGGCTGGGTCGCAGCCGAGTACCTGAGCCTCACCAGTCCCGCGGCCGGCGAAGCCCCGGCAGCACCCGCGGCGGCCGAGCAGTCGGGCCCGCTGACGGCCCGCACCGATAACAGCCCCGGCTGCCTGCGGCTGCGGTCGAGCGGATCGCTCAGCGGCGGTATCCTCGACTGCCTGGGCGCCGGTACGGTCGTCACCCTGGTCGACGGCAGCACGGTTCCGGCCGACGGGTACAACTGGGTCCAGGTCACGGTTAACGGCAAGACCGGTTGGGTAGCGAACGAATACCTGGTCCGGTAACACATGACGTGGCGGGGTTGTGGTGTGGGAGGCGCGATGCGACGCGGTCTGGCAGTTCTTGCCGTCTTCGCGCTGCTGCTCACAGCCTGCAGGTCCAGCGGCGACGATGACGAATCCCCTACGGCGACGGCTCCTTCCGGGGGGCCGTCGCCGGCAGCAACCGCCCCGGCTTCCCCCACACGGCCTGCCAGCCCAACGGCCACGCCTTCGGCGAGCCCGACAGCCGATGCCTCCGCCGAACGGCAGGCGGTCATCGATGCGGCGACGTCCTTCCTCGATGCGCTCTACGTGTCGCCGCTCACCCGGGACGCCTGCGTCGCCGACAACCCGGACAACAAGATCTGCATCGAGCTCACCTCCGGTGAGGAAAGCGTCGCCGCCGGCCTCGCGATGTTCGCGGCAGGCGACCCGGAGGGCGGCCCCTTCGACTTCTGGATGGGCCGCGTGGACGACGGCTCCTGGGCGTACTGGTTCGGCACGCAGCAGGACAGCTATGTGCCCGGTTCGCTCCCCACGGAGCTCCTGATTTGCAGCGACGCCGAGAGCGTGGAGATCCACGAAGGGCCGTCGGACGACTCGCCCGTCCTCCAGGCCCTCGATGAGCTGACCAGCGTCCAGGCGTCGGAGTTCCTGCTGACCTCGGCGGGCGAACGCGGGGCGGGCGAACGCGGCACGGGGTGGTACCGGTTGTCGGCGCCGATCGAGGGCTGGGTCGAAGGCTCGAACGCGAGCCGCGCCGACCTCGGCGATTGCACATTGCACGATTCGATCGAGCGGTCTGGCGGACACGGGTAGAGGAAGCGGATGGAAGAAGAGGAACATAGCGTCGAGGCAGTCGCCGAGGACGTCTACCGGATGATGCGCGAAAACCGCTACGGCACGGTCATCGCCGTATGGAAGGACGGCTCGATCACGGTCGAAGGCTTCGCCTTTCGCGGACGCCGCCAGCCCGACGGCGCCCGCATCGAGCCAATCGTGACGTACCCCTCGAAGGCGTCGCTGACGTACCGGGAAGTGCTCGAGCGGCTCATCGCTGGGCTCCAGCGCCACGGGCTGTTGCCGATCGAACCGCCCTCGCGCCAGGGCCGCGCGGCAGGCTAGGATGCGCCCGCGGCGTCTCGCCGCGAGGAGCAGGGCATGGCCGAACACGGGTCCGGGACGTTCACGTTGAGCGGTGGCGCGGAGATCTTCGAACAGTGGTGGCGGCCCGACGGGTCAGTCCGGGCCGTGCTTGCCATCTGCCACGGCTACGCCGAGCACAGCGGACGTTACAAACACGTCGCGTTGGCCCTCAACGCCCACGGCTACGCGGTCGAGGCGCTCGACCTGCGCGGCCACGGCCGCTCATCGGGGGAACGCGTCACCGTCGACAACTACGACGAGTACCTGGACGACCTCGGCGGGTTTCTCGCACGTGTCCGCGAGCGCAACGCGGGCCGCCCGTTGTTCCTCCTCGGGCACAGCATGGGCGGCGGAATCGTCGTGTCCTACGTGATCGCCCGGCGGCCGGCGCTCGATGGTGTGCTCCTGAGCGGCGCTGCCATGCTCGGCGAACGGCCCCAACCGAAGCCCGAAGACACGGAGCGCCCCCGCGGGCCACTCCCGGCATCGGCCATCTCCCGCGACCCTGCGGTCGTCGCCGCCTACGAGAACGACCCGCAAGTGTATCGCGGCGCGCCCAGCCCCCGGTCGCTGGCCGCTTCGCACCCCGCCTACGAGCGCGTGCAGGCGCGCATGCACGAATCGAGCTCCCGCTGCTCATCATGCACGGCACCGCCGACCTCCTCGTGCCGTACCAGGGCAGCGAGCGGCTCATGGAGCGCGCCGCCTCGAAGGACAAGACGCTCCGGCTGTACGAAGGGCTCTACCACGAAATCCTGAACGAGCCCGAGCGCGGCCGGGTGCTGGCCGATATCGTCGCGTGGCTCGACGCCCGGACGCCTACGCCAGCCGCGCCCTGAGCGCCTGCACCCGCTCGTACGACTGCCGGATCCGCTCCTCGGGGATGTCGCCGGCCTTCACCAGGTCGACGATCGTCGAATGCACGCGCGCGCCGAGGTCCGGCCGGTAGGCGTCGAGGTTGTTCCCGTAGGTCAGCAGGTCGTTCCCGGCCAGGATGGCCAGGCGAATCGCATCGCGAAACGCCCACTGCTGCGTGATTGCGCCCATCTCCATGTCATCGCTCACGACCACGCCGCCGAACCCCAGGTGGCCCCGCAGCATCCCCGTGATGACCGCGTTCGAAAGCGACGCCGGGTACTGCTGGTCGAGGTTCGCGTTGAACACGTGCGCCACCATCACGGTATCGGCGGCGCCTTCGCCGATGAGCGCGCGGTAGGGATCGAGCTCCACCGGGTCCCAGCTGTTCGTCACGTCCACGAAGCCGGCGTGGGTATCGCCGGCCGAGCTCCCGTGCCCCGGAAAGTGCTTCAGACAGGTGAGGATGCCGTGCTGGTGGTGGCCTTCGAGGAACGCCTCGGCCTGGGCGGTTACCGCCTGAGGGTCGCTCCCGAAACTCCGCCCGAGCGCGCCGATCACCGGGTTGTTCGGGTTGGTGTTCAGGTCCACGACCGGCGCCAGGTTCAGGTTCACCCCAGCGGCCTTCAGCGTCGCCGCCATCGCGCTCGCCGCCTGCTCGGTGGCGGCCGGGTCGCCCATCGCGCCGAGCTCCGCAGCGGACTTCGTCGGCGGGAACCCGTGCGTCTCGTCGAGCCGGGCGACCAGTCCGCCTTCTTCGTCTGTGGCCACGATCAGTCCGCTGCCCGCGGCCTCCTGGAGCTGCGCGGTCAGCGCGGCGACCTGTTCGGGCGAGGCGATGTTCCGCTTCCCGCCGCTCGGCAGGTCGGACGAGAAGAGCACGACACCCCCGATGTGCCGCTGCGTTATGTCCTCATAAATGGGATTCGCGGGCGAAAGCTCCGTCCCCTGGAACCCGAGGAGCAGCATCTGGCCCGCCATCTCCTCGAGCGTGAGCGACGGCGGCGTTGTCGCCGTTGGCGTCGCGCCCGGGGCCGATGGCGAGGTCGGCGTGGCGGTGGGCGCGGGCGTAAGGCCTCCGGGGCCCGGGGTTCCCGGCTCCGGCTCGTCATCGCCGGATGAGCCGCCGCAGGCCGCGACGAGCCCGGCAGCGGCGGCGGAACCGGCGCAGATAAGGAAGCGCCGGCGCGAAAGGATGCGGTGTTGCGCGCGGGACATCGCTTCCCATCCTGCCAACCGCGCCGCTCTCCCGCCAGCGCCACTCGCCCCAATCCGGACTGAGCCTTACCGAGACGATCCGGCCTCTGCCCGGTAGGATGACCGCCACAGCGAACCCCGGAGGATGGTGATGGTGGACGTACACAAGCTCTTCGACCTGACAGGAAAGGTCGCGGTCGTGACTGGTGGGAGCCGCGGGCTCGGCCGCGAAATGGTGCTCGCGTTCGCGCAGTCGGGCGCCGACGTGGTCATCGCGAGCCGCAAGCTCGATTCCTGCGAGAACCTCGCGCAGGAAGTGCGCGAGACCACCGGCCGGCGCGCCCTGCCCGTCGCCTGCCACGTTGGCGATTGGAACCAGGTGGAACAGCTCGCCGAGCGGGCCTACGCCGAATTCGGCAAGGTCGATGTCCTCGTGAACAACGCGGGCATGTCGCCCATCTACGACCACGTCAGCAACGTCACCGAAGCGCTCTACGACAAGGTGCTCGACGTCAACCTGAAGGGGCCGTTCCGCCTGACGGCGCTCGTGGGCACGCGGATGGCCGCCGACGGCGGCGGTTCGATCATCATGGTTTCGAGCAACGGCGCGATGAACCCGCGCTCCAACATCATCCCCTACGCGGCCGCGAAGGCGGGCCT
>JBLNCO010000200.1:0-6250 GCA_050260715.1 Hyphomicrobiales bacterium
TGTTCGAAGCGTGGAAGTTCGACGCCATCACCGTGAACCCCTACCAGGGCTACGATGCAGTCGCGCCATTCTTGGCCTACGCCGACCGCGGCGTGTACTTCCTCTGCCGGACCTCGAATCCCGGTTCCGCCGACCTGCAGAACCAGCGCCTCGAATCGGGCGAGCTGGTGTTCGAACGCATCGCCGTGGCCGCGACCGGCTGGGGCCCCAACGCCGGGCTCGTGGTCGGCGCTACGGCGCCCGCGGAGCTTCGCCGCGTCCGCGAACTGGTCCCGAAGGCCTCGCTTCTCGTGCCGGGGGTCGGAGCCCAGGGCGGCGACCCGGCGGAGGTCATCGCTGCCGCCGGTGGCGAGCCGGGCACCATCGTGGTCAACGCCTCGCGCTCCATTTACTATGCCTCGGAGGGGCCCGACTTCGCCGAGGCAGCGGCCGCGGCCGCACGCGCACTGCGCGACCAGCTTTCGGCCGCCCCCGCGGCGCCATGATCCCCGAGATCCACCAAGGCGAGGTCTACCGCATGCGCCGCAAGCACCCGTGCGGCGGCTGGGAGTTCCGCGTCTATCGCACCGGCGCCGATATCGGGATCGAATGTCTTACGTGCGGGCGGCGAGTCATGCTCGATCGGCGTAAATTCGAGGCACGTGCACGCAACCTCGTCGCCCCCGCCACCGGCTGACTCCGAGCCGCGCCCGGGCCTCCTCCAGCAGCGGCCATTCCGCATGCTCAGCTTCACGCGGTTCTGGTCGCGGGTCGCCCAGAATGCCCTGAACTTTGCCCTCGTCCTCCTGATCGTCGAAGAGACCGACAAGGCGTTCCTCAGCTCTCTGCTCGTCCTCGCCCTCGTCGTCCCCTCGACCGTGGCGGGGATCATCGCCGGTACGGCAGCCGACGTGCTGCCCAAGCGGCTCCTCATCGCGGCGGGTGACTTCGCCCGGGCTGGGGTCTGCATCCTCTTTGTCCGCGGCTCCGGCGATGCGGCCACCTACTACGTTGCCGCCATCGCGCTTTCGACCTTCGCGCAGTTCGCCACCTCGGCCGAAGGCGCGATCATGCCGGCCATCGTCCGCCGCGAAGAGCTTACCCGCGCCAACGCCATCAGCCACGCCGTCGGCGGCGCGGCGCAGCTCATCGGCCTTGGCGTGCTGACTCCGGTCGTCCTGCGCGTCATCGACAACCCCGACGTGCTCTTCGTCATCTGCGCCGCGCTGTTCGTCCTGGCGGGGTTCCAGGCGCTCCTTATCGGGCGCGTCCACACGCCCGCCCGCCGCGAGGTCGGCGGCGAACCGACGGGCGCCTGGTGGCTGGCCGGCTGGCGCGCCATTCGCGCCGACGCCGCGGTGCTGCACGCCGCCATCGAGCTCACGCTCATCTCCGCGGCGCTCATCATCCTCGGCGGCCTCATCCCCAGCTACATTTCCGAAGTGCTCGACCTCCCGGTTGACGTCGGTGCCGTCATCCTTACCCCGGCGGCGATCGGCGTGGTGCTGGGGTTACGGGTCGCCGGGCTCCTGGCCCACCGTGTGCCCCACGCCGCGCTCGCCTCGTTCGGCTTCGCCGGGTTCGTCACGCTCCTGGCGATGGTCACCTTCACGAACGAGCTCGCGGCCTTCCTGGGCGGGTACGGCGTCTTTTCGTGGCTGAACGACATCGATATCGGCAGCTTCGACCGCGGCGGCGCGCTCGCGATGATCCTCGTACTCCCGCTCGGCTTCGCCTACGCGCTCGTGCAGGTCGCCGCCCAGACGGTCATCAACGGCCGGGTCCCGATGCACCTCCAGGGCCGGGTCGGCGCCACCCAATCGGCGATGTCCGCCATCGCTTCGTCGCTGCCGGTGCTGGCCGCCGGCGCGCTCTCCGATGTCGTCGGCGTGACGCCGGTAATGGCGCTCCTTTCCCTCGCGATCGGGGCGGTGGCGATCCTCAATATCCGCCCCGTACGGGGCCGCGCTCCCGTACAGCAAAGAGCCGTTCCGTAGATTCATTGACTGGCCGATCCGGGCGCTCCTATCATCGAGTTCAGGGGGCGCCGCCTCGCCCCCCGGCTGGAGGAAGTGGCGTGCGGGAACTCAGCATCGAAAGCATCCGCCTCAGCCTGATGAACTATCAGCGTGTCGTGATCCTGCGCGAAAAGGATTCCGACCGTTATCTCCCCATCTGGATCGGCCCCGCCGAGGCCGACGCCATCGCCGTGCGCCTGCAGGACGTTTCCGTTGCCCGCCCGCTCACGCACGACCTCCTTCGTAACCTCATCGAACAGCTCGGCGCGCGCGTCGCCTACATCGTCGTGAACGACCTCGCGAACGACACGTTCTTCGCCCGGATCGTGCTCGACGTGAATGGCGACACCATGGAGGTCGATTCGCGGCCGTCCGACGCGATCGCCCTGGCGGTCCGCGTCGAAGCGCCGATCTTCGCGGAGGACGAGGTCCTCGACCGCGCCGGGGTGGTGCTCGACGAGGAGGGCCAGCCGAAGGAGGCGGCCTCGCCGGAAGGTGGCCGCAGCCGCCCCGTCGACCCATCGGAACTGGAGCGGCTTGGAGCCTTTAAGGACTTCATCGAAGGCCTCGATCTGGACGATTTCGACGACCGGAAGAAGTAGCCGGCAGACTGCTCGGCGCTCGCTTGCGCATTGCTTCACAATCCGGATATGATGCCGGGGGTCTGGAGTCCGGTCGCCGGAGGAGGCGCGTGTGGGCAGCCGGATGGCACCAACTGCCTACCTCTTGGGCGCGGGGTGGTACTTCGCGACGTGCGTCATCCTCGGTGTCGTCCTTGGCCGCTGGGCCGACGACAAGACCGGTCTTGAGCCCACTTTTGTCCTGATTGGGATCGTGCTGGGACTCGCTGTCGCGTTTGTCGGCGGATACCGCATGCTCCAGCCATTTCTACGCCGGCTCGGCAACGAGCCCACGGAGAGACGCTGACTTGAAGCTTGTGTACATCGTGGTGGCCGCCATTGCCGTTGTCGGTTGGCTAGCGGTCGGCCTCCTGATCGCCAAGGGACCCCAGCCCGAAATCATCGTTCCCGCCGAAGTCATCACCAAAGTCGGCCCGATCAACATCTCCAACACCATGATTACGGCCTGGATGGTGATGCTTACCCTCATCATCCTCAGCCTCTTCATCACCCGCGGCATGAAGCTCCTCCCCGGGAGCATGCAGAACTTCGGCGAAGCCGTCGTCGGCTACCTGCTCGACCAGTGTGAGGAGATCGCAGGCGAAGCCGCCGGCCGCAAGATGTTCGCCGTCGTCGCGACCATCTTCCTCTTCATCATCGTCGGCAACTGGTTCGGCCTGATCCCGTTCTTCAACGCCATCGGCAAGACCGAGGATGTCGGCCACGAAATCTTCCACGAGATCGAAGAGCACCAGGCCGACGGCCACCTGATGGGCTGCGACAAGCACATCGACGACCCGGCCGCCGAGGGTGCCCTCGCGAACTGCGACGACCTGAAGTTCGCCGCCTGGAAGATGGATAAGGGCAGCGGCATCGTCTACGCGAAGCCGCAGGCCAAGAACACCGAGTTCGAAATCCCCGCCGGCCAGGAGCCCGCCGTCGCCCTCGATCGCTACGCCGTCTTCCTCGCGAGCGAATTTACCGACCTCGACGTCAGCGACGAAGAGCTCGAGCACCCGGCCGAGGACCTCGTGCGCCAGGCGTACGCCGCGCTCGAAGCCACACCCGACGCGCCGAAGTTCGTCGCCGAAGGCGCGGCCCAAGGTGAAGAAGGTGGAGAGGGCGAAGAGGCCGTTGCAAGCCCGGTCCTCGGCCAGGCGTTCGCCGGTGTTAGCTTCGAAGAGAGCCAGAAGCTCGCGCTCGTTGTGCCCTTCTTCCGCAGCACCTTCAGCGACGTGAACAACACGCTCGCGATGGGCATCGTCGCCTTCGTCTTCATCGAAATCTGGGGCTTCCAGGCGATCGGCGCCGGCTACCTGAAGAAGTTCTTCAACCTGAACGGCGTGAACTCGTTCGTGGGCATCCTCGAACTGCTTTCCGAGTTCATCCGCATCATCAGCTTCGCCTTCCGTCTCTTCGGCAACATCTTCGCCGGCGAAGTGCTCATCCTGATGCTCACCTTCCTGATGCCCTTCCTCTTTGTGGATATCATCTACGGCCTGGAGCTGTTCGTCGGCTTCATCCAGGCGGCAGTCTTCGCCCTCCTCACGCTCGTCTTCGGCGCCATGGCGATGGAACACCACGGCGACGACGGGCACGAGGGCCACGACGAACACGGCGGAGCGGACGCGCACCACGAAACACCAGGGGCAGTCCAGGCTCACTAGCGGAGCCTGTAGGCAAAGGTCACCACCACAATAGCGCTCGGGAGAGGGCGCCACGGAGGATAAGCACTCGATGGACATTCTCAACTTTCTGCCGTTCCTGCTCGCGCTTGATGCAGACGGCGCCAAGGCCATCGGCGCCGGCCTGGCCATGGGCCTCGGAAGCCTCGGCCCGGCCATCGCCATCGGCCTGCTCGTCGGTAGGGCCATGGAAGCGCTCGGCCGCAACCCGGAGGCCCGTGCCGCCATCCAGACGAACATGATTCTCGGTGTTGCGTTCGCGGAAGCCATCGGCATTTACGCGCTGCTCTCCGCGCTCATCATCGCTTTCGTCATCTAGGCATCTAGAAGGGACGGTACTCCATGGACAAGGCAGTTGAGGCCCTCGGTATCAACTTGCCCCAGCTCATCGCGCAGGTGGCGAACTTCCTCGTCCTGCTCGTGATCCTTCGGCTCGTGCTCTACAAGCCGATCCTCAAGATGCTCGACGAGCGCAAGCAGAAGATCGCCGAGGGGCTCAACGCCGCCGAGATCGCCCGCGCCGAAGCCCAGCAGGCGCAGACGAACATCCAGGCTCAGCTCGACGCCGCTCGCCGCGAGGGCCAGGAAATCGTCGGCAACGCCCAGCAGGTGGCGACGCGCATCCAGGCGGAAGCGCGCGAACAGGCCGCACGCGACCGTGAGGCCGCCCTCGAACGTGCCCGCACGGAGATTCAGCTCGAACGCGATCGCGCGATCGGTGAGCTCCGCGAGCAGTTCGCCGACCTCACCGTCTCCGCCGCCTCGCGCGTCATCGGGCAGTCGCTCGACCGCCAGGCCCACCAGCGAATCATCGACGAGACGCTGGCCGAGTCGTCCTTCAGCGAGAACTAGCGCATGGCAGACCTGCAAGTCGGCAAACGGTACGCCCAGGCCGCGATCGAAATCGCGCGCGAACAGGGCACCATCGAGCGCTGGCGGAACGACCTGGCCGACATCGCCACGGTCCTCTCCGACTCGCAGGCTGCGCCCGTCCTCGCCGATGGCCGCATCCCACTCGAAAAGCGCCTGGCCATGGTCGAACGGGCACTCGATGTCCAGCCGCTCGCGCTGAACCTCGCGAAGCTACTGGTGCAGAAGGGCCGTTCGCTCCATGCCTCGGCCGTCTCCCAGGCCTTCAACCAGATGGCCGACGAGATCGAGGGGATCGTTGAGGCGACCGTCACCGCAGCCATCGAGCTCACTCCCGAGCAGATGGCCGCGATCGAGCAGAAGCTTTCCACGTCGCTCGGTAAACGGGTCCGAGCGACGGCCACCGTCGATCCCGGTATCCTTGGGGGGATGGTCGTGCGCGTTGGCGATCGTGTCATCGATGGCAGCGTGCGCACCCGCCTCAAGCGTCTTCGCCGCGAGCTCGAGGGCGTGCGCTGAAACCCGCCACCGTCCCTAACGTGAGAAAGAGGTACCGTCTGTATGGCAGTACGCGCTGAAGAGATCGCCTCGATCCTGCGTGAGCAGATCGAGAGTTTCGGCACCGGTGTTGTCTCCACCGACGTCGGCACCGTCATCGAAGCCGGCGACGGCGTCGCCCGCATCCACGGGCTCTCCGGCGCCATGCTTTCCGAGCTCGTCGAATTCGAAAACGGCGTCCAGGGCATCGCCCTCAACCTCGAGGAAGAGTCCGTCAGCGCCGTCGTCCTCGGCGACTACATCGACATCAAGGAAGGCGACGAGGTCCGCGCGACCGGCCGCATCATCGAGGTGCCCGTCGGCGATGCCCTCGTCGGCCGCGTGGTCGACCCGCTCGGCCGCCCGCTCGATGGCAAGGGCCCGGTGAACACCACCAGGACTCGCCCGATCGAGCGCATCGCCCCCGGCGTGACTCTCCGGAAGAGCGTCGACACCCCGGTGCAGACGGGCATCAAGGCCATCGACGCGATGATCCCGATCGGCCGCGGCCAGCGCGAGCTGATCATCGGAGACCGCCAGA
>JBLNCO010000201.1:0-4690 GCA_050260715.1 Hyphomicrobiales bacterium
ATCATGTTGGACTCGATCTTTGGTCCTAAACGCTACCTCAACGAAATCGTATGGCGTCTGACCACAGCGCACAATGATCCGAAGAAATACGGCAGAATCACGGACAGGATCTTGTACTACGCGAAGTCCAGCAAGAAAACATTCAATCGGGAGTTTCAGGAATACTCCGACGAGCAGGTTTCGCGGTTCAAGTATCAGGACGAGCGTGGGCCGTTTAAGGCCGAGAACCTCACGCCCCTCATTTCTCGGCCACTCGAACTTTTGAGTGGCGCGGAGTACATCCTGGCAAGGACCGTCAGTGGCGGTTCGGGATCGAGGAGCTAGAACGGCTATACGCGGAAGGGCGCATCCTTCTCCAACGTGACGGGAGGCCGCGCAAGGACGGGCATAAGGTCTACAGATCCGAGTCGCTCGGTACGCCCCTTCAGGATCTCTGGACCGACATCTCCCTCGCTCCAACCGACAGCGAGCGTCTCGGGTTCCCGACTCAAAAGCCGCTCGCCCTACTTGAGCGCATTGTTGCCGGTCCTCCAACCCGGGCGACGTGGTCCTCGACCCGTTCTGCGGCTGCGGCACCGCCGTGCACGCCGCGCAGAAGCTCGGTCGGAAGTGGATTGGCATCGACATCACGCCCCTCGCAACCGACCTCATCCGTCGCCGCCTGGAGGAGGCATTTCCAGGGCCCTCCGTGCCCATCGAGGGTTGGCCGGTGGATATGGCCGGGGCCATCGCGCTCGCCAGTCAGAAAGATCGCTACCACTTCCAGGACTGGGCCGTCATTCAGGTCGGCGGTCGTCCGGTCGGCGGCGAACGCAAGAAGGGCGCCGACCGTGGTGTCGACGGCGTCATCCCATTCATCGACGGCACCGCCGGACCCAAGCGCGGGGTGATCTCGGTGAAGTCGGGCAACACTGGTGCGAAGGACGTCCGCGATCTTGCTGGCGTCGTCGCGCGGGACGATGACGTTGCGTTCGGGGTCTTCGTCTGCCTCAACTCGCCGGCGAAGCCGATGATCGACGAAGCCCTATCGCACGGCGTCTGGGTCTCCGATTGGGACGGCCAGACGTACCCCGTCATCCAGATTCTCTGCGCGCAGGACCTCATCGACCATCGCGAGGTGAAGATGCCGCAGGGCACGCGTACCGCAGTGTTTGCCCAGGCCGCCCGCGAGAAGCGCCGCGAGGGGGTTCAGGGGCGATTAGCGTAAGGCGGAGCGCCGCCTCACTGAGAGAGCGAAGCGGGCACCGCCGGAGGGCGAGAAGCTGAGCATTGTCCCTAGCCCGATCATCTGCAGCTGGGCAGGCTGTCAAGGTTGTTGTCGTACGTCGCGTCCGGCTCGGACTTCAAGGTGTTTCGGCCGCAGCTGCATCGCCACTGCCGAACCCGGGCGCGTTTTCCCGTCTGTTGCCCCAAGGTGTAGAAGCCGTCGCCGAGGTTCATCGCCTGATAGACCTGAAGGACAGACCATGTTCGAGAGTACCCCGAACTGTCGCCGGTCCCAACGCTCACAATGTGAGCGGCCGTGTGCGGAGCCCCGGTCGGCTCCTGATTTGTGCATACGATCCTGTAGTTCGCCATGAAAATTGATCAGCCTTTCGTAAGCGGTGAGTCTGACTTCACCGAATCGGGAACACGGATAATGTTCCTGCGAACGTGAATTGGCTGATTCACCGTGAAGCTTTCGGCGCTCGCACCTTGCGCGCGACCGAAGATGCCTCATAGTTGCGTCAGCCGCCGGCCTTTCTCCCGCGCCCTGATAAGTGAGGAAGAAGACCGGATGGTCCTTAGCGGGTCCGGGGTGCGAGCCTCTGGCCCGCTTTTCTATGCCATTTCGCTCTCCGCCCGAAGGTGTACCGGCTTACTAACTTGAGCATTTGACGCCGAGTCACGCAAAGCATTGCTCCGAAGTGTGGCAGAGGCAAGCCCATTCCCTAATTTTTATTTTCCAGCTGGTTTATGTGCGCTCGTCGTGGCCGGGTATCGACAACCCAAGTCCTCGCAACGGCAGCGGCTCGCCCAGCCGCTCCTCGACCGAAAGTCAGCATCAGGCACTGGGCACTGGGCACTGGGCACTGGGCACTCCCCCCTCGCCCCTCGGGTCCCCTCGCGGTGTACCCTTGGGGGCGATGCCTCGAACCACTACGCCGACGTCCACCGCCGCCCAGCCCGACCGCGCCTACCTCGTCGCTGCCGATACCCGCGGTGCGCTCCTTCCCGCGGCCGACTCGCTCCTCGAGCTCGCCGAGCTCGCCCGCACCGCGGGCGCCGAAGTCGCAGGCAGCTCCACCCAGCGCCTCGATACCCCCAACCCGGCGACGTATATCGGGAAGGGCAAAGTCGAAGAGGTCGCCGAGGCTATCCGCGAACTGCACGCCAACGTCGCCATCTTCGACGACGAACTCTCACCGTCGCAGCAGCGCAACCTCGAACGCCTGCTCGGCGTCAAGGTCATCGACCGCACCGCGCTCATCCTCGACATCTTCGCCACGTGCGCCCAGACGAAAGAGGGCCGCCTCCAGGTCGCCCTCGCCCAGCACCAGTACCTCCTCCCGCGCCTCGCCGGACAGTGGTCCCACCTCGAACGCATGGAAGGCGCCATCGGCACCCGCGGACCTGGCGAAACCCAGATCGAGACCGACCGGCGCCTCATCCGCGGCCGCATCGCGAAGATTCGACGCGACCTCGAAGACGTCCGCACCCAGCGCTCGCTGTATCGCCGCAACCGCCAGCGCAACAACATTCCCGTCGTCGCCCTCGTCGGCTACACGAACGCCGGCAAGTCGACCCTCATGCGCGCCCTCTCCGGCGCCGATGTCCTCGCCGAAAACAAGCTCTTCGCCACCCTCGATCCCGTCACCCGGCGCCTCCGCCTCCCCACCGGCGAAGTCGTCCTCCTCACCGATACCGTCGGCTTCATCCAGAAGCTCCCGACCGGCCTCGTCGCCGCCTTTCGCGCCACCCTCGAAGAGCTCGAAGAAGCCGACCTCCTGCTGCACGTCATCGACATCTCCCACCCCCATGCCTTCGAACACACGAAAACGGTCGAAGCCACCCTCGCCGACCTCGGCGTCGCCGATCGCCCGACCCTCCTCGTCCTCAATAAGGCCGACCTCCTCCACGACGCCAACGGCCAACCCCCCACCAGCTACGACGACGCCCTCGCCCTCGTCGCCAGCGGCGGCGAACCTCCGTCGAACGTCGTGCTCGTCTCCGCCGAGCGCCGCTGGGGCCTCGATGCCCTTCGCGCACGCATCGCCGATGGGCTCGATGGCGGCCTCCTCGATGCCCCCGTACCCGCCGCCGAAGCCCTCCTCGCCCGCCCCGCCGTCCAGCGCGCCGCCGTTTGAACAACCCGCTTCGAATCTGTAGAACTGGCATCGATGACCGCTGTCGAGCCGCTGTCCGTGCCCTCCCCGCACCCCACCGGGCCCCTCGCCGGCTACCGCGTCCTCGACTTCGCCGACGAGAAGGGCCAGCTCTGCGCCCGCCTCCTCGGCGAGCTCGGCGCCGACGTCATTAAGGTCGAACCGCGCGAAGGCGACCGCACCCGCCAGAATGGCCCCTTCTTCCGTGGCGAACAGGGCCCCGATACCAGCCTCTATTGGTGGGCCATGAACGCCGGCAAGCGCTCAGTCACCTGCGAGCTGCGCCTCGAACCCGGCCGCGAACTCGCGCACCGGCTCGTCGCCGTTTCCGACATCGTCATCGAAACCAACCCGCCCGGCACGGCCGCCGCTCTCGGGCTCGACTACGCGACCCTCTCGCGCGTGAACCCGAGCATCATTGTCGTCAGCATCACCAACTTTGGCCAGACCGGGCCGTACAAGGACTGGCTCGCCACCGACATCGTCGCCTCGGCCATGGGCGGTCACATGCACCTCAACGGCGACCCCGAACGCGGGCCCGTCCGCACCACTGCCCCGCAGGCCTTCGCCCAGGCCAACTTCCAAGGCGCGGCCGGCGCCATGGTCGCCCTTTACGCGCGCGGCGTGAACGATGGCCTCGGCCAGCACGTTGACGTCTCCATGCAGGAAGCCGTGGCCAACGCCATGGACAACGCCCAGGCCACCTGGGACATCCTCCATGTCAACCTCAGCGGCCCCGGCGTGCGCCGCAACAACCGGGGGCTCATGGGTCCCCGCTACCTCTACGAAACGAAGGACGGCTGGGTCACCTGCCTCCAGGCGGGCGGGCTCATCGGCCCCGGCAGCGGGCCCATCATCGACTGGCTCGCCGAAAACGGCGAAGCGAACGGCCTCGATTCGCCCGAATGGCGCGAGAAGCTCGCGGCGCTCGTCCCGCTCGACCCCGAAGACCGCCAGTACGTCGAGGACACGCTCGCGGCTTTCTGCAAGAAGCGCGGCAAGCTCGAGCTCGTCGCCGAAGCGCAGCGGCGCATGGCCGGCTGGGCGCCCGTCTTCAGCCCGCGGGAGATCGTCGAAAGCGAGCAGCTGGCCGCCCGCGACTACTGGGTGCGCGTCCGCCACGACGACCTCGGCGAGTCGTTCATCTACCCCGGCGCACCCTTCAAGCTTTCGGAGACGCCCTGGAAGCAGCGCGGCCGCGCCCCGCGCATCGGTGAACATAACGAGCAGGTCTACGGCGAACTGCTCGGCCTCGACGCGGCAGAACTACGCCGCCTGCGCATGAGGATGGTCATATGAGCGACGCGGCGAACACGTCGTACAAA
>JBLNCO010000202.1:0-3741 GCA_050260715.1 Hyphomicrobiales bacterium
CCCGGCAGCGACGAATGGCTGCGCGGGGCCACCGGCGACCCCGCGGCACTCCTTGCCGCCCTCACCCACGGCGACACCCTCGCCATCAGCAACGAGCTCGACAAGCTCGCGCTCTACACGCTCGACCGCGGCGCTCAGGTCACCGTCGACGACATCTACGAAGTCTGCGCCGGCGACCGCGAGGCCGGCGAGTTCGCGCTCCGCGACGCGATTCTCGATGGCCGCCTCAAAGTCGCCCTCCAGACACTGGAACTCCTCAAAACGAAGTCCGATTTCACCGAAGCCCTCGTCCTCTTCCAGCTGCTCACCGCCTATCGCAGCCTCGCCGTCGTGGTCGACCTGACCATGGAGAAGGCGCCGGACGCGGAAATCGCGAAGGCGATGGGCAGGGCCGGCCAGTACCGCAACCTCGTCGAAAGGGCGAAGACCCAGGCGCTACGGATCGGCCCCCATGGGCTGCGCGCCGCCTTCGAAGCCATCGTCGAAGCCGACCGCACCTCCAAGACCGGCGAAGTCGACAACGATGTGGCGCTCGAAATCCTGTTCGGCAAGCTCTGCGCGCTCTGAGATCTCGCGCGCCCGTCACTTTCGCACTTCCTGGCGCCATTACTGTGGCGAATCGCCCCAAGATCCGAATAAGCTTCGAAGACGCTCCCGCCGGGGGGGAACTCGCATGAAGTACAGAATTCTCTGGCTGGCCGCCTTCGCCGGGCTGGGTTTGCACGTCAGCGGCCTCGCCATCGATGTCTACCTCCACTCCAGCGACAGCGACCGCGCGTTCGGCGACAGCATCTTCACGCTTCCAATCCGGGCCACGTCCTCATCATCGCTGGCCTCGCGCTCATGGCCGCTTCGGTGCTCGGGATGGCCTTCGCCTGGGCCCGTGACCACCGCGTGGGTGGCGACAGCCCGTTCGCGGCCATCCTCCGCGGCGCCGCGCTGCCGGTCGTCGCCGTCGCCGCCGCCGGGGTCTTCTGGCTCGCGTCGGTCGCCCAGGACGACGACCATGCGCTGACCCGCGTCGAAGTCGTGAACCACCTCCAGCCCGAAGACCAGCTCGTGGCGGCCCTGCCTGAAGGCGCCGATACAGGCGGCGCAACGACGAACCACGGCGACCACTCCCACGACGCCGCCACGGACCCCGAAGCCATGGGCGAAGGCAACGCCCATACCCACGGCACCGAAGTGCCTGTCACGCCCGAGCAGCTCAAGGCGGCCGCCGAGTTCTACGACCACGTGAAAGCCGATACCGCGAAGTACGAGGATATTCGCGTCGCCCTGCGCGACGGCTACGTCCAGATCACCCAGGACCTGCCGGGCATCGCCGCCCACTTCGTGAACCCGAAGTACAACAAAGACGGCGACCTCATGAACCCCGCGCAGCCGGAGGTGCTGCTCTACACCAAGCGCCTCGACGGCAACTGGCGGCTCGTGGGAGCGATGTTCACCAGCGAAACGCCCTCCGAGACGCCCCCATCGTTCTTCGGGCCGCTCGATGCGTGGCACCGGCACGAAAACCTCTGCTTCACGGCAGGGGCGCAGGTCATGGTGAAGCCCAGCCAGGCCCAGTGCCCCGGCATCTTCCAGGAGACGACGGCGTGGAACCTGCACGTCTGGACCGCCCCCGGCGCCAGCGGTGTCTTCGCGCACGACTTCCCGCCCATCGACCCAGGCGCCTACCCCGGCGCCACTCGTCCCGCCGCCACCGAGCTCTTCGCCGCGCGGCCCTGACCCGCGGCATCGCCGGGCACGACAAAGGGGAGGCCATCGGCCTCCCCTTGCACATGCTCGAACGGCGCGGGCGTCTGCCAGCGGCTCATGCCTACGCCCGCGGCAGGCCCAGCCCCCGCGTGGCGATGATGTTCCGGTTGATCTCGCTCGTGCCGCCTTCGATCGTGTTCGCGATCGAGCGGAGGTACATGTACTTGATGCGACCCTGCATCGGCACTTCGGGCCCCGCGCTCTTGCCGTCGAGCTGCCCGTAGAGGCCGAGCATCTTCATGCCCGTCCGGTAGATGCGCTGGTTCAGCTCCGTGCTGAACATCTTCGCGACGCTCGCCTCGTGGCCCGGAGGGACGCCCTCCTTCGCCTGCATGGAGACGATCTTGTAGCTCATGAGCGTCGCGACGTTCGCCTCGATGAACCGCTCGGTCAGCTCGGTCCGGAGCGCGGCGTTGTGGCCCAGCGTGCTCGTGTGGTCCGTGATGTGCTCCCGCGCGAACTTCGCCATGTCCTCCACGGTCTGGCGCGCGCCAACCGCCGAGCCGATGTTCGAGCGTTCGAAGCTCAGCGTCGTCTGCGCGAGGTACCAGCCCCGGTTTTCCTCGCCGATGATGTTCTCCTTCGGCACGCGCACGTCCTCGAAGAACACCTCGTTGAACTCGTGCGAATCGGCGGCGTTGATGAGCGGACGCACCGTCACGCCCGGGCTCTTCATGTCGACGATGAAATACGTGATCCCGCGGTGCTTCGGCGCATCCGGGTCCGTCCGCGCCAGCAGGATCATCCACTTCGACCAGTGGGCGCCCGACGTCCAGATCTTCTGCCCGTTGACGACGTAGTCGTCCCCATCGCGCACCGCCCGCGTCTGCAGCGAAGCGAGGTCCGAGCCGGCGCCCGGCTCGCTGTAGCCCTGGCACCACACCACGTCGCCCGAGAGGATCTCGGGCAGGTACTTCTTCTTCTGCTCCTCCGTCCCATGGACGATGAGCGTCGGGCCGGCGAAGCCAACCGCGATCCCGAACGGCCGGGGCGCGCGCGCTTCCGCCAGCTCGCTGTTGAAGATGAACTGCTCCATCACGCTCATGCCCGCCCCGCCGTACTCCTTCGGCCAGGCCGGCGCGATCCAGTGCCGCTCAGCGAGCTTCTTCATCCATTCCCGCGTGTTGCCCTGGGCGAAGGGATCCGCGCCACCGCGGCGTCCTTCGTCCTTCGGGGCCTCGGCCGCGATGAAATCCCGCACCTCCTTGCGGAATGCGGCCTCCTCGGGCGTGTCATGAAAGTCCATGTCTTCCTCGATTACGCAAATTCGGTAGGCCGATGATAACGCCGCGACGCGGTGCCGTCAGTCGCAGCGTCTCGGACGGCCCCACGGCCCGGCTAACCCCCGGCCAGCGCTGCCTTCAACCGCACGATCTGCGGCACAGGCATCGGGTCGACCCCGCGGAGCAGCGCCAGGTAGCACGACGTGTAGTCGCCCCAGGCCGTCGCCTGCAGGATTTGCGAGAGCAGGTTCTCGCCGCCCACCTCGCAGCGGTGTACGGGAATGCCCTCCTCGCGAAAGAGCTCCGTCGTCACATCGAACCGCTTCTGCACCCGCCGGTCGTACATGCTCCGCGACTCCAGCGTCACCAGCGAGAGCGAATGCGCCGCCTCCCGGCCGCTATCCAGCCCCACGATCAGGTTGTGGTCCGCTTCGGGCAGGTGGTCGGCCGCGCCGAGCGACTTGCCGTTTTCGGCGACCTGGTTCTTGAACCGCGATGCCACCGACGTCAGGTGCTCCGCGCCGAGCACAAGCGGGATGCGGCCAAAGAGCGCCTCCGCGAGCTGCTTCGCCGGGTTGCGCTCGGCCGGCACTTCGGGCACGAAGTTCGACTCCACGAACTCCTGGTGCTCCTCGCCCGCGGTCGCGATATCGGCGCCGTCCACGCCCGAGAGCCCGAGCCGCGCTCCGATGCGCAGCAGGGGCGCCAGGCTGTGCGGCAGCGCCGCGCGCGGCGCAGCGTCGTAGGTAATCCGGTA
>JBLNCO010000203.1:0-6863 GCA_050260715.1 Hyphomicrobiales bacterium
GAGGGACTTTCGAGCCTGATGAGCTTCGCCGACCCCGCCGCGATCATCGCCGGACAGACGAGCGAGACGTCGTTCGGGGAACGGACACAGGAGAGCTCCGCCAGCGTGTTCCTCGGGGGGCCCTCGGCTCCGGGCCTGCCGGGTCGAACGGCCCGCGCACCCGAGCCGTCGCCCGGGCCGATTCAGCGCTCGCCGGCTCCGCCGCCCTCGCCAACAGTTACGACGGGAGGAAGCGAGGCCGCACCGGCCAGGCCGCTGTCCGACCGCGAGCGGTCGTACCAGGCGTACCTCGAGGCGGTCCGCCAGGGGATGACATCGCCCGCTGCAATCCAGGGCCCCGGGTCAGCGAGCCCGGGGTCAACGCCGGTGGCGCGGAGTGCCGACCCGGCCGGCCCGCATCCCGCTCCGGAAAGCTTCCCTCCGCGCCGGACAGCGCCAGCGAGCGGACCGTCCGTGCAGCGCAGCGTGACCGCCGCGCCGCGCCCGGCGGCTCCGGAGGCCGGTGCCGAACCCGGCACGCGCGGGGACGAGGGGACTGGAACGCCATCGGCGCGCGAGAGCAGCACGAGCGAGGGGCCCGGCCCCCGCCAAGCGGAGGATAGTCCACCGCCGCTTCCGCCAGCCGTTTCGGACGACTCCAGCGCGGACGAGGGCACCGGCTCGCCTCGGGTACAGGCGGCCATCACCCGGACGCCGGCCCCGGACGCACCGGACATGGCGCTGCTCGAACCGCCGCTGCCCGTCTCTGCCGCGGGCGAACCAGCCAATGATGCGGGCGAACCAGCGGTTGATGCGGGCGTGACTGCCCGGATGACGCCCGCGAGTCCATTTGCTGCGCCGACAACGGTCGCACGGACACCGGCGGATGGCGCCAGCGCCCCGTCGAGCACGAACGAGCCTTCGCGCACAAGCGAACCGCCGGCCGGGGCTCGCGCCGGCGGTCCGGACCTTCCTGCCGTGGAGCCGGAAGCCGCACCGCCGCCGGCCACCCACGCAGGCGGTGAGGTACGCCGAGTGGTCGCAGAGCCGCCGGCCGCACGGGCCGACGACCCGGACCTCGAACTGCTGTCGCCCTCCGCGCCCGGCGAGGCCAGCAGCCCGGGCGGGGTCCCACGTGTGGGGCCGGACGTGCCGTACACCGGGGGAACGGTCCGCCGCGCGGCCGATAGCGTGTCCGCGCCGCCGCCTGAACGCCCGGCTGCGCCAGCAGAGCCGGCCGGCGGCGAGCCCGCCTCGGGTGGTGCATCCGGGCAATCGACCACGCCGGGCTCGACGTCTGCTGCAACCGGCGGGCCGAGCATTCGCCGGGAAGACACATCCCCCGCGGCGCCCTCCGGTTTGGGCACGGGACGGGGAAGCGGCGACCAGGGTCCGTCCGAAATGCCGGGCGGCGCGATCGCGCGGACTCCCGCGCGGCCCCCGGCCGAGACCGATGACGGCAGCGATGACCCGGCCACGCGAAGGGTCGAACCATGGGCACGAACCGCCGCGACGGAACCGGACCCGGACCTTCCGCTCGTCGCGCCGGCGGAGAGCACGCCCGGGCCGGGCACGGCCGGGGTTCAGCGCCAGGTGGCGCCGGCGGTCGATAGGGCCAGCCCGCCCGCCACCGCCGAAAGTTCGCATGGTGGAGCAGGCGCCACCAGCGCGGGTAGCCCGCCCGCCGCGGTCGACACTTCGCCGGGTGTGGCAGGCGCCACCAGCGCGGGTAGCCCGCGTGCGGCGGCCGAGACTTCGCCGACCGGGGCAGGCGCCGCCAGCGCGGCGACCCCGGAGCCTCCGGCTGCTCCAGCGAGCGAGGCAGGGAATTCGGGGAGCACACAGCCCACAACGTCGGCCCCAGCCTCCACCGAACGCCTCGAGTTGCCAGCGGCGGAGCCAGACGACAGCGGTGCTACCGCAGCCGAAGGCGGTATCGTGCGCCGGGCGATCGAGCCGGCTTCACGCGACGAGCCGTCCGCCCCGGACATGCCGCTGGTGGAGCCGGGCACGCCTCCCGCAACTGCGGGCACTGCCGGGGAACCCATTTCGCGGCTTGCCGGCCCCTCCATGATGGCTAACCCGCGACCGTCCGACCCGGCCGGAGCACCGAGCGCCGCAACGAGCACACCCGGCGGAACGAACGCGCCGACCTGGCCCTCGGGCGGCACTTCATCCAGCAGCGGAACGGCGTCCGCGAGCAGCTCGGACAGGACCGTCCCTGGCCCGAGCACGGCCTCGCGTGAAACACCAGCTGCGTCCTCAACCAGTGGTACGGGAGCCGCCGCCAGCGCCGGGTCGGAACCAGTCGCTCCTGCAGTACGGCGGGTTGCGGCCGCACCTGGCGGGCGCGTCGAAGCCCCGCCGGACATGCCAGTGGTATCGCCGCCCGAGCGGGGGACGCCGGGAGCGGTGGGCGGCGGCCCGGTGCAGCGCCGTGCGGCGCCGGATTCGGGATCGGGTTCGCAGCCTGGAACGCCGCAACGAGCGGCCCCGGCTGCGCCCGGGTTCGCGAGTGAGCCCGTGGGGGGCACGGCCGGCCCTTCGGATGCACCCCGGACCGCGGAGAGCGCTACACAGGGCGCCGAAGTCACGGCGGCACCGGGCGCGAGTGCTCCCGGACCCGAACTGCCGTTCGCGGAACCGGACGTCCCCGACGAGCAGGCGGCCACGACCATCGCGCGGAACGTGGCGGGCGCGCCGGAGTTGGCAGCTCCCGAGCTCGAATTCGTTACGCCTGCGCCCGACGCCGGTACCACCGACGAACAAGCGGCCGCGAGCGGCAGCCTGTCGGCGCCTGCAGGTCCGGATGGTCGTTCGGCAACCACCACGAGCGGCAGCCTCCCGGCGGCTGCGGGCCCGGATGGCCGTTCGACAACAAGCACGGGCCCGCAGGCACCGTCACTGCCGGGCGCCATTGCGGACACGCCGGAGGCTGGCACGAGGGGCGCGCCGCCCGCCCGGATCGCGCGGCAGGCTTCTCCGGCCGAGCCGCCCGCGATGGACCTCGCCGCGCCGGTTCGCGATGGTGCTCGTTCGGCCGGGCCGGCCGCCGTCCAGCGCAGGTCCGACCCGTCGGCGCCTTCGCTGCCGCCTGCTTCGACGCACACCGATGACACGACCGACCGCCCTCCGGCGGTGGCTGCCGTGACCAGCGGTGGCCCGGGATGGGACGAGCTCCCGCTGCCCTACGCGGAGCCGGAGCCGGCGCTGCGCCCCGACCCCGGCGAGGAGTTCGTTCGCCGCCTGACCGTCCTCGACCTTTCACCGGGGGGCACGGGCAGTTCGAGCGGCGAAATCCAGCGCGTGCTCGCAACGCCCGGCCCGGCGCCTCGCACGCAGGCTGCCAGCTCAGGCTTCTCCCCTGCCGCGGAGTACTCGCGGCCGCTCGAGACGCCGGTGGTCCGCCGGTCGCCGGATGGCGCGGGGAACACGAGCGACACGACAACGATTGCGCGCGTGGTGGACGCACCGGGGCCATCGGGCTCGCCGCAGAGTCCCGCCGACATGCCCCTGGTGTCGCCAGCAACGGTGGTCCAGCGGCAGGCAGACGAGGTGATCTCGAGGCTGCCCCCGATTTCGGCCGTGGGGAGCATCGTGAGTGCGACCAGCAACAAGAGCCCCGAGGAGGACAAGAACAACGAGAAGGCGGCGGTGGATATCGACAAGGTGACGGAAGAGGTCTGGCAGAACATTCGGCGGCGTCTGCGCGTCGAGCGTGAACGGTTGCGGGGCTGGATCTAGCGGGTGCCAGGCATGAGGAGTGAACGATGAGCACGGGACAACTGGTCAAAGCCACCATCAAGAATCTCGACACGAACGAGACGGTGAGCTGCATGTTCAACCCCTCGGAGTACACCTTCTCGAAGACCAACTCGTGGGCCGAGAACCAGACCCGGGGTGAGAACTCGCCGCCGCTCGACTTCAACCGCGGCAACCCGACCAGCCTCACCATGCAGCTCTTCTTCGACACCTATTCGACCGGCGAGGACGTGCGCACGAAGTACACGAACGCGCTCTGGAAGCTCGCGATGGTAAACGAGGACAAGAAAGACCCAAAGACCGGGAAGAGCCGGCCGCCGCTCTGCGAATTCCGCTGGGGTCAGACGTGGTCGTTCAAGGCGGTGGTTGCGAGCATCACCCAGAAGTTCACGCTCTTCCTCCCCGACGGGACACCCGCACGGGCAACCGTCGACCTGACCCTGACGCAGGCGGAGGACCCGGGCAAATTCCCGTTCCAGAACCCGACCTCGGGCGGGGCAGCGGGCCACCGGACGCACGTGGTGCGCCAGCGAGAGACGCTCGACCTGATTGCGGCAGAGGAGTATGGCGAATCTCGGCACTGGCGGGTCATCGCGGAGGCGAACGGAATTGACGACCCGCTGAAGCTCCGGCCCGGGTCGGTGCTCGCGCTGCCGCCCGTGGAGGAGGCCGTCGAATGAAAGCACCGGACCTTCTCAGCCAGTTCTACGTGAAGCACAACGGGTCGTACGTACCCTCCGATTTCATGGCCGCCGTCGTCTATTTGGAGGTGGACGACAGCCTGCACCTGCCCACGATGTTCGAAATCGAGCTTGATGACCCGCGCTTGCAATGGATCGACGATCTCGCAATCACCATAGGCTCGGAGTTCGAGTTCCAGGCGAACAGCCTCTCGGGACCGGGAGGAAACGAAAAGCCGGTGAGGCTGTTCGTGGGCGAGGTCACCGCCATCGAGCCACATTTTCCCGCTGGCGGCAAACAGCCGCGGCTCGTCATCCGCGGCTACGACCGCTCGCACCGTCTGCACACGGGACGCAAAGTGCGCACGTTCTTGCAGAAGACCGACTCCGACATCATCGCGCAGATTGCCCGCGAATGCGGTCTGAAGCCGAACATTGCGGAGACCTCGCAAGTGCACGAGTACGTCGTGCAGGACAACCAGACGAACTACGAGTTCCTCCAGGACCGGGCACGGCGGGTTGGGCATGTGCTGCGCGTCGACCGGAAGCAGCTCATCTCTCAGCCGGCAAGAGAGATGACCGACGAAGGGCCCTCGCTCGAATGGGGCAAGAACCTGTTCTCGTTCCACCCGCGGATGAGCGTTGCAGCACAACCGTCGAGCGTTATGGTGCGCGGCTGGGATCCGAAGAAGAAGCAAGAGATCAAGATCGAGGCGAAAACGCCGCAGCTGAATTCGAGCATCGGTATGCGGATGCGCGCCGGCCGGGCCTACCAGTCCGCCTTCCCGGCCGGCACCCTCAGTGTCGTCACGAGACCGGTGCGGACTCAGCACGAGGCAGCGCACCTCGCGCAGGCAGTACTGAACGACGTTGCACAGTCGGATCTCCAGGCGGAGGGCCTGTGCCGGGGCGACGGCAAGATCCGCGCGGGCACGCTCATCCAGGTCAGCAATGTGGGCAAACGCTTCAGCGGGAAATACTTCGTCACGCGCGCGCGCCACCGCTACACCCCCGAAGATGGCTACCTTACGAACTTCGATGCATCGAGCCGGGGCACCGATACTGTCGCAGAGCTCGTTTCGGAAGGACTGACCCGCCCTGAGATGGCGGGCGGACGCCGCGAACGGATGGTGGGCGTAGCGGTTGGAATCGTCACCAACCTCGCCGACCCGGAACGCATGGGGCGGGTCAAGGTGAAGTTCCCCTGGCTGGACGATTCGAACGAAAGCAACTGGGCGCGCATCGCCGTTCCGATGGCCGGCAACAATCGCGGAATCGAGTTCATGCCCGAGGTCAACGACGAAGTGCTCGTCGCCTTTGAGCACGGCGACGTCAACTACCCGTACATCGTCGGATTCCTTTGGAACGGCATGGACAACCCGCCCATCCCCGATTCGGAGATGCACACGGGTTCCAAGGTCAGGATGCGGCGTATCAGGTCCGCGGCGGGCCACGTGGTGACGTTTGTGGAGGAATCTGGCAAGGAGAAGATCGAGATCATCGACAAGACGCAAGCGAACAAGATCATCATCGACTCTTCGACGGGCGAGATCCTGGTGGAGTCCAAGCAAAAGGTGACCGTGAAGACCCAGGAGGCGATGGTGGATGCAAAGACGAAAGCGACCGTGAAATCAGCGACGGTGGACGTCGAGGCGAACCCCGGAAAATTGACATTGAAAGGAGCGTCCGGAGTAGACATCGACGGTGGACCGATGGTCACCGTCAAGGGCGGCATCATCCGGCTGAACTAGCTATGGGAGTACCTGCTGCGAAGGCGGGCGACAAGGTTGTCGCGATGGATACCCACATCGTCCTGATCCCTGCACCGCCAGGGTCGCCGGTTCCCACGCCTGTGCCCCACGCGTTCAACGGGATAATCATGGGGGGCGTCAGTACGAACGTGCTCATCGAGGGGAAGCCGGCGGCCGTTGTCGGGAGCGTCGCGCAGAACGTTCCTCCGCACATCCCGCAGGGTGGTCCTTTCCAGGCACCGCCGAACAACCAGGGCACGATCATCACCGGAAGCCAGACCGTCCTCATCAACGGCAAGCCGGCTGCTCGCACGGGAGATACGGCCCTCACCTGTAACGACCCGAGTCCCTTGCCGGTAGGGAAGGTCGTGTGCGTCAGTAAGGTACTCATCGGGTAAGCTGCAACTCGCATGACGGATAACTCGCTAGTTGGACGTGGTTGGGGATTCTTCGTAGCGCCCGGGCGCAGCGGCGGCATCGCGCTGGTCGATGGCCCGACCGACCAGCGGCGGCATCGCGCTGGTCGATGGCCCGACCGACATCGAACAGTCGATCCTGATCATCCTCGGGACCTCGCCCGGCGAGCGAGTGATGCGGCCCACGTTCGGGTGCCGCATCCACGAGCTCGTGTTCGACCCCGTCATCGGCGAGACGCTCGGGCTGGCGAAGCGGTACATCGAAGAGGCGCTGG
>JBLNCO010000204.1:0-3248 GCA_050260715.1 Hyphomicrobiales bacterium
TAGAGCGGCGTCGGGCGCCCGATGTAGTGCCTGTGCAGCCGCTCGAGCTCCGCCTGGAACTCGGGGTCCTTCCGCGCCGCTTCGTACGCCTCCTCCAGCTCCTCGTGCGCACCGGCCAGCGTCTCCGGGACGTACCGTCCGCCAAACTCGCCGAACCGTGGCGAAAGTGTGCTGCTACTGCCCAACGCTGGCCCCCTTCGCCGCGCGGATAAACGCGCGGATCTTCTCGATGTCCTTCGTCCCGTCCGTCTCGACGCCGCTCGAAACGTCGACACCCCACGGCTGCACCCGTGCCACCGCGTCGGCCACGTTCGCCGGCGAAAGGCCGCCCGCGAGCAGGAACGGCAGCCGCCGCGCCGCCGATTCCGCAACGCTCCAGTCGAACGTCTGTCCTGTGCCGCCGCGCGCGGTCGCGGAGGCCGTGTCGAGCATGATTCCCGCTGCGGTCAGGCCCTGGGCGGCGGCGAACAGGTCCTCCGCCACCGTCTGCTCCCCGATGTGGAACGCCTTGATGACCGGCCGCTCGATCTGCCGCACGAACTCCGGCGATTCGTCGCCCGATAGCTGCACGAGGTCCAGGTGCGCCGCGTCGGCGATGTCGTTGACCTCGCTCACCGTCTGGTCCGCGAACACCCCGACGATAAGTGGCCGCCAGCGGAACAGCGCCTGCTCGATCGCCTCGCTCCACGCCCCGAACCAGCTCAGCCCCCGCACGTCGCCGGGCGCCGGCGCCTCGAACGTGGCCGGTGGCGGTGTCCGACGCTCGCTTCGCACCGCCTCGGTGATGTCGTAGGTCTCCTGCGGCGTCACCTTGCGCCTCGACTCGGCGAACATCAGCCCGATGAAGTCGGCCCCGGCGCGCGCGGTCTCCACCGCCGTTTCGGCGTCCTTCAACCCGCAGATCTTCACGTAGGTCATGCCGCTCCCTCCGGTACGCGCGCGCCCTGCAGGTACGCCAGCGCTTCTTCGACCAGCGCCTCCACCGGCCGCGCCGAATCGAGGACGAGCCGTTCGCGGCTTGGCTCGCGCGTTCCCGGCATGGCCAGCCAGTCCTGCCGCTCGCGCGGGTTCGATACGAGCCGCTCGCGGTTCGCCAGGCGGCGCTCCACTTCGGCCGGGTCGCAGCGCGTCTCGATCATCGCGTAGCGAGCCCGGGCCCCGCGCGCCGCACCCCGCCCGCGCGCCTCGATAATCGGCCAGTACGCCGGGCTATCGACGATCACCGAGTGCCCTTCGCCCAGCAGGCTCGCCGCCAGGTCCCAGAGCACCTCGTACGAAGCAGGGCCCGCCACTTCCCGCGGCAGCCGCGCCTTCAGCAGCGCCGACATCAGCACGTCCTTGTCCAGGTGGATGGCCGGCAACCGGCCCGCCAGCGAGCGCGCGAGCGTCGTCTTGCCGCTGCCGGGCTCGCCGTGCATCTGGACCAGCAGCAGCGCGCTCATGCCGATTCGCCGTACCGTGGCGCGCCTGCCGCTGCCGGCGATAGGCCCAGCAGCTCGCGCACCTTCTCGGCCGGGTCGTCCGCCACCATCAGCGCTTCCCCCACCAGTACCGCCCGGGCGCCGGCCGCAGCGAAGCGTTCCACATCCGCCCGCGTGGAGATCCCGCTCAGCGCCGCGAGGATGACGTTCTCGGGCACCATCGCTGCCAGCCGGTCGGTGGTCCCGAGGTCCACGTTGAAGTCGCGCAGGTCGCGGTTGTTCACCCCGATCACGCTTGCCCCGGCCGCCACCGCGCGCTCCATCTCCTCGGCGTTGTTCACCTCGACGAGCGCCTCCATGCCCATGTCGCGGGTCAGTTCGAGCAGGCCCCGCAAGGGCCCATCCGCCAGGCACGCCACGATGAGCAGGACGGCGTCGGCGCCGTACGCCCGCGCTTCGAGCACCTGGTAGTCGTCCACCACGAAGTCCTTGCGCAGCACCGCCGGCCGGTCCTCGATCTGCCCAACGGCGGTCCGCACGGCGAGCAGGTCGTCGAGCGTCCCCTTGAACCACGTTGGTTCGGTCAGCACCGAGATGGCAGCCGCGCCGGCCCGCGCGTACTTCATCGCCTGCCGCGGTGCGTTCGCGCCGGGCGCGATGTCCCCCTTGCTCGGCGAGGCGCGTTTGATTTCGGCCATCAGCGCCATCGGCCCGGCCGCCCGCAACCGCGCCGCGAAGTCGATCGCTGGTGGCGCCTGGCGGGCCTTCGCCTGCAACTCCACGAACGGCACCGCCTGCTTCGCCTCGCGAACATCGATCTCGCGCTGCGCGACGATGCGCTGGAGGATCGTCGGCTCACTCACCGCCGAGCTCCTGGGATAGCGCGACATAACGGTCCAGAACCTGCCGCGCCTTGCCGCTGGCGATCGCCTCGCGCGCCATGGCCGTCCCCGACCGGAAGTCGGGCGCCAGCCCGGCCACGAACAGGGCCGCCGAGGTGTTCATCAGCACGAAGTCCGTCACCGGCCCTTCGACGCCATCGATGACGGCGTTCAGGACATCCGCGTTGCGTGGCGCTTCGCCGCCGAGCACCCGCTCGAGCGGATGCTCCGGGAGGTCGAAGTCGGCCGGGCGCAGCTCGCGCTCGGCGACGGTGCCTTCGCCCACGACCCACGCGTGCGTGGCGCCGGCCGGGCTGATCTCATCGAGGCCGTCATCCGAATGCACGACGATCGCGCGCTCCATCCCGCGCAGCGCGAGCGCGTTCGCGACCAGCGGCGCGAGCGCGGCCGCGCCCACGCCCACGAGCTGGCGGCGCGGCTGGGCCGGGTTGCTTAGCGGCCCGAGCAGGTTGAATACCGTGCGCACGCCCATCTCCCGCCGCGGGCCTCCCACGTGGCGCATCGCCGGGTGGTATCGCTGCGCGAACAGGAACGCGAACCCGCAGTCATCGATAACCTTCGCGGCCGCTTCGCCGCCGAGTTGCAGGTTCGCACCAAGGTGCTCCAACAGGTCGGCACTGCCGCACTTCGATGAGGCCGCGCGGTTCCCGTGTTTCGCCACCCGCGCCCCTGCGGCCGCCGCCACAATCCCCGCGGCTGTCGATACGTTGAACGTGTCCGCGCCATCGCCGCCCGTGCCGCAAAGGTCGATGACGCCCTCCGCCGGCACGGGCTCTGCGTGGCGCAGCATCACGCCCAGGCAGGCCGCGACCGTCTCCGGCGACTCCCCGCGAATCCGCCAGGCGGCGAGGAACGCCCCAATCTGCGCGGGGGTCGCCTCCCCCCGCATCACCGTCTCCAGCGCCGACTCCGCCTGCTCGGGCGT
>JBLNCO010000205.1:0-2593 GCA_050260715.1 Hyphomicrobiales bacterium
CTGGGTGACGAGCTTCATGCGCTTGAGCACGTCGAGGGTGCGGTAAACCGTGCTTATGTCGACGAACGGGTACGCTTCGCGAATCTGTTCGGTGATCTGGGCGGCACTGATGTGGCCCTCAGCGTGGCGCAGGGCACGCAGGATCAGGAGGCGCTGCGGGGTCATCTTGTGGCCCGCGCGACGGAGGATGTCGGCGGTTTCGTCTTCGCAGCTCATGCAGCTTCCAGTCTACATGGCTACCGTGCTCGAATCCGGCGGAACAGCCCCTATTCGCGCTGCTGGCGCTCGCTGATCTCTTCGACGATGTCTTCGGCTTCCTCTTCCAGGTCGGCGCCGTGGCGCTTGCTCAGGCGTTCGAACTCCTTCTGAAGGTGGGCCAGGTCCTCGTCCGACATCTCCTCCAGGTTCGCCAGCCCGGTGCGCGCGCCCTGGGTGCCGCGCAGGAGCTCGTCGAGCTTGAGCTGCATCGCCATGGTGTCGCGGTTCTGGGTGTTCTGGAGCAGGAAGACCATGAGGAACGTGACGATGGTCGTGCTCGTGTTGATGACCAGCTGCCAGGTCGACGAGAAGCCGAAGACCGGCCCGGAGAGCGCCCAGAGGATGACGAGACCGACCGCACCGACGAACGCCCATGGGGTGCCGAGCAACTTCGACGCGACCTGCGCCAAGCGCCGGAAGTAATCCACCGCACTCGTGCCGTCGCTGCCGGAGCCGGGCCGGACGACGTGGCGCTGACTTTCCTCTTCGCTCTCCTGCTCGAAGTCGGGGCGTGCGCTGCGGTTAGTGATGGCCACGGTAGTAGGAACCCCCGGCAATCACGGCCCAGATGAGCAGCGCCAGCAATGCGATAAGGAGGATCTTCAGGCCAGCGACGAACAGGCCGACGCCGCCGAAGAGCAGGATGAGGACGAGCAGGATGAGGAGTAGTGCAGCCACGTGCTCCCTCGTTGTTTGGACTACATCGACCGTACGGGGGAGGATCGTTGGCGAGCGTGCCGGGGTATCGCGAAAGCGTCGCAGATTCATCTCAACCGCTTGCCAGGGGTCTTGTGGGGCCCTGCGTGCGGACAACGCGGCGTGCCGTACACTGGGGGCGTCGCGGGCGTGGTTTAGTGGTAGAACGCGACCCTTCCAAGGTTGAGGTGCGGGTTCGATTCCCGCCGCCCGCTCCACCTTCCCCTAGCGCACCAGCCACGAGCGGTACGGCGCGTAGGCTGCGCGCGCGACGGTCCCGCCGCTCCGGATTACGGCCCGCACCGAGAACGTGTACTGTCCCGGCGCTTTCGCCCGGAACGACGCCTCACGCTGGTAGGCGGGCGCCCAGGTCCAGCGGGGCTCGGGCTGCGTGGCGTTCGAGTAGCCGGCCAGGTAGGTGATGTCGTCGCTCGTTTCGGGCTTGAACCAGCCTTCGAAGCGGTACTCGAAGCCGACGATCTCCCAGCCGGGCTCGGGGAGCTCCGGCGTCCATGTCACCGAAAGCGTGGTGCCGGCGGGCACCTCGAGCCCCTCGGGAAGGGCGGAGGCGATGAAGCAGCCGGTGCGCGACGTCCCCGAAAGCCGCTCATGGACGGCAGCCCGCAGCGCCGGCAGCAGCGCGATGACCGGAGCGCCGGGACACAACGTCTCTTCGTAGTCGATGTGGCCACCGAGCTTCGGGGCGTCGAACTGCCAGGCGTTGTCGCTGCGGAGGAAGGCGGCGGTCGCCGGGCTGCCATCGGGGTTGAGCGGGCGAAGAAAGCCGCGGCGCGCCTCGAACGTGCAATACGCGACCAGCGCCTCCCAGCGCGGGCCGGAGGGCTCGTACATCTCCCAGCCGGCCTCATCGGCGTTGCCGATAAGGGCGACACCCGCACTCCCGTAGTTGTGGTACTTCGCGTGGCCGGCCGAGAGCGCCTCGCTCAGCACCTCGGCTGGGCCTTCGCCGGGGTCGCCGCCGCGGCCGTGGCGCCCTTCGTAGATGACGCCGTAGCGGTCGATCAGCGCGTTGTAGCCGATGTCGCCCCAGCCGTGTCCAACAGCGTGGTAGTAGTAGATGGCGCGGACGTCGTCGACGCTTTCGCCGGGCGCGTAGTCATTGCGGCTGGCGGTGTGGTGGACCACCAGCAGGCGAATCGGGACGAACATCTCCTTCCAGATTTCGTGGCCGTCCGGTGCGAAGCGGAGCGAGTCGTCGGCGGCCCAGGCCGCGCGCGAGACGACGCCAAGGGTCGCGCCGCTCTCCTGGTCGTAGGGCGCGCCGGCGCCGTTCGCCGCCGGCCAGTCGCTCGCGAGGCCCGGGAGGACGATGTGCGTCTCCGCCGGGGTGGCCATGGGCGATGGGGACGGCGTGGCACTGGCTGCCGGGGACGCCGATGGCGACGGCGTCGCGGTGACGGTGGTCTGCGCGAGCGCCCGGCGGCTGGCGGGCCCGGTGTCGATGAGCGTGATGCTGACGCGCTCGACCGGCCCTTCGTTGCCGGCCGGGAGGCGCACCCGGTAGCGAACCGCCGTGGCACCCGGGGCGTAGCTCAGCGCGCCGAAATGGTCGTTCGAAGCGGTCGTGCCCGGACGGGTCTCGATGTGGATGCGCTGCCAGTCGCTCCACGTCCGGCCA
>JBLNCO010000206.1:0-7380 GCA_050260715.1 Hyphomicrobiales bacterium
TCACGCCGACTTCCGCGGGCCCGCGTTCGGTCGCATCGAAGAGCCGCACGGTAAACGCGTCGAAGAGTTCGTTCGCCACCACCACCCGGTGTTGGGGGGGCGGCCCGGGCGCGTTCTTCAAATCGACCCGCGGGTCGCCGCCGCGGGCGTTCGGTTCGATGGCCACGTAGCGAATCGCCTCGCGGAAGCCGTCGCCGCGCCCCTCGGCCCAGTCGAGGATGCTCGCCGCGAGCGCGCCCGTGCCTGCGCCGGGTTCGAAGATCGTGAACGGCTCGGGCCGGCCCATCGCCTCCCAGGCCGCCCGGCACCATCCCGCCACCGCCCACCCGAACATCGGATGGATGGTCGGGCTGGTGAGGAAGTCGCCCTGCTTCCCGATGCGGCCCGGCTTCCGGTAGTACCCGTGCTCCGGGTGGTACAGCGCCAGCTCCATGAACCGCTCGAAGGGGATCGCGCCGCCGTCCATCTCCTCCACGATCGCCCGAATGAGCTGCGGGTTGCCGAGCGCCGCCGTCCCCGGGTCAAGGTCGATACCCATGGTTCGAGTCTAACGGCCCCGGCCCAGCCGGGCATGCCCTGTTCGCTCCCGGACGACTGGCGTAGAGTCAGGCCCGGCCGCCGCGCTGTGCATCCCCGTCGCCGTTGCGTGGTACCTTTGGCCTGCAACGTTACTTCGCTCCGGACGAACCATATGCCTCCGACTCCCGCCAAATCCGAACACGCGGTCGATACCGCCCTTCGCTACTTCGGCGAAGCGATGTCGATGTTCGACCCGCTCCGCATCCGCGCCTGGTCGGAGCTCGGGCTGACCACGGCCCAGCTGCGCGTCCTCTTTCTTATGCGCGAATCGCCCGGCGTCACCGCCGGGGAGCTCGCGAACCGCCTTTCGGTCACGCCGCCGACCATCTCCGGCATCGTCGACCGGCTGGTGAAGCTCGGGCTCGTCCGCCGCGAAGACGACGCCGCCGACCGGCGCCTCGTCCGCAACCACCTGACCGAACGCGGCGAGCACGCCTGCAGCTGGCTCGAACGCGGCATCGCGGTCTACACGCGCCGCATCCTCCTGGAGATGAACCACGAAGACCTCGAGGCGTTCCTCGTCGGGATGAAGGCTTTCAGCCGCGCCAGCCAGCGCGTCGCGAAGCTCGAACCGGACCTCGTGGCCGTCGCCATGCCGGGGGTGAACCCGGAGTGACCGAGCCGAAGAAGCGCGTCCGGACGATCGACCTCGACAATCCCTTCGTCGCCTCGTTCGAAGGGATGTGCGAAATCCTGCTGATTCGCCACGGCGAGCAGCAGTTCTTTTCGAATATCCCGCTCGGCGAAGCGCTCGACGCCCCGCTCTCCGAGCTCGGACGCAAGCAGGCCGAGGCGGTCGGCGAGCGGCTGGCACCGGCGCGTCTCGGGGCGGTGTACTGCAGCCCCATGAAGCGCGCCTACGATACCGCCTACGCCATCGCCAAACACCACAACCTCGACCCCATCGTCGACGACGACCTGCGCGAAATCGACCTCTGGCAAACCGCCCCGCAGGACAAGGGCCTGCTCGACCTCTACACGCCGCAGGAGCTTGCCGAGATCTACCGCGAAGTCTCGCGCACCCGGAAGAACACCGCGTGGCCCCACTGCGAGGATTCCGAGGCGTTCAAGCAGCGGGTGGTCGCGGCCATCGACCGGATCGCCGCCGCGAACGAAGGCCACCGCATCGTGATCGCGTGCCATGGCGGCGTCATCAACGCCTACCTGAGCTACCTCTTCGGTTCGGCGTACGATCACGTCGTCTCGGTTCACCACACGTCGATCACGGTCATCCGCGCCGCCGATACGCGCCGCGCCGTGCTCACCGTGAACGACTATTCGCACGTGATGCGTGTCCAGAGCAGCCGCGGCGACCTGAACGCGTAGCGCTCACGCGCCGGGCGCTCCCGCGAGGGCGCCTACGCCCCAAACTGCTACCGTTGTTCCATGCTCAAAGACACGTACTGCGGCGACCTGCGTCCTTCCGACGCCGGCCGGACCGTTCGCCTCGCTGGCTGGGTCCACCGGCGCCGCGACCATGGGGGTCTCATCTTCATCGACCTCCGCGATTCGCACGGCATCGTGCAGCTCGTGTTCAATCCCGCCGATAACCCCGAAGCCCACCGCGTGGCCCACCAGGCGCGCAGCGAATGGGCCCTCGCCGTCGAGGGCGCCGTGCGTGAGCGCGCGCCGGAAACCGTGAACCCGAACATGCCGACCGGTGGCGTCGAAGTCGTCCCGACCCGCTGCGAGGTCCTGAACGAGTCGCCGACCCCGCCCTTCTATATCAACGAACCGGTCGAAGTCGACGAGCTGTTGCGGCTCAAGTACCGCTATCTCGACCTGCGCCGTCCCGAGATCGCCGAGCCCATCCGGCTGCGCCACGAAGTCGTGCGCTTCATCCGCAATTTCCTCAGCGACCGCGGGTTCATCGAGATCGAAACGCCGACGCTCATCAAATCCACGCCCGAAGGCGCGCGCGACTTCCTGGTCCCCTCGCGCATGAAGCCCGGGCAGTTCTTCGCGCTGCCGCAGTCGCCGCAGATCCTCAAGGAGCTGCTGATGGTGGCCGGCTTCGAGAAGTACTTTCAGCTGGCCCGCTGCTACCGCGATGAGGACTTCCGCGCCAACCGCGTCGCCGAGCACACCCAGCTCGACCTCGAAATGAGCTTCGTCGAAGAAGCGGACGTGATGGCGCTGATCGAAGAGCTCTACACCGAGATCGCGAAGCGCTTCAGCCGCGGCCGGATCGCCGCCACCCCCTTCCCGCACCTCGACTACGCCGATTGCATGGCCCGCTACGGCATCGACCGGCCCGACCTTCGCTACGGCCTCGAATTCGCCGACATCTCCGATGCCGTGCGCGGCTCGAGCTTCCAGGTGTTCGCGGGCGCCCTCGCAGGCGGCGGCGAAGTCAAGGCCATCCGCGTGCCCGGCCAGGCCGGCATGACGCGCAAGGAGCTCGACAGCCTGACCGAGGTAGCGCGCTCCGGTGGCGCGAAGGGCCTCGCCTGGATCGGCTTCACGCCAAACGAAATCCGTTCGCCTATCGCCAGGTTCCTCACCGAAGAGGAACTCGCCGCGATTCGCGCCACGACCGCCGCGGCCGAAGGCGACCTCCTGCTCATCGTCGCGGACCAACCGGCCGTCGTGGCCGCATCGCTGCACGCCGTCCGCGATACCCTCGGCGACCGGCTCGGCCTGAAGGACCCAAACGTGCTGTCGTTCTGCTGGGTTACCGGCTTCCCGCTGCTCGAACGGCGGCCCGTCGAGGAGCGCTGGGACGCGACCCACAACCCGTTCAGCGGCTACCGCGAGGAGGACGAGCCCCTGCTCGACACCGACCCGGGGAAGGTCATCGCCCGCCAGTACGACCTCGTGCTCAACGGCGCGGAGATTGGCGGCGGTTCCATCCGCATCAACAACCGCGCCAGGCAGGAGAAGGTGCTCGCGCTCATGGGCTACACGAAGGAGCAGATGCAGGACCGCTTCGGCGTCCTGCTCGATGCGCTCGAGTTCGGCGCGGCGCCCATGGGCGGTGTCGGGATGGGCATCGAACGCCTGCTGATGCAGCTCCTCGGCACCGACAACATCCGCGACGTCATCGCCTTCCCGAAGGCCTCGTCCGGCGCCGACCCGCTGATGGGCGCCCCGTCGCCTGTCGACCGGGAGCAGCTCACGGAGCTCGGGCTCCAGCTCGCACCCAACGCCGAGGCCTGATCTTTGGACTACTGAGGCACCGGTTTCGCGAAACCTGTACTCTTTCCGTCACCTTGACCCGAGGGCCGCTGGACGCACCCCCAACACTCTCGGGATCGTAGAGTTCAACGAAATCTGCCCCGGTGGTGGTCCCGCATGTCCAACCGAACGCTGACGCTGCTCATGGGCTTCGTCGCCTTCCTCATCCTGCTCGTCGGCGTGGTCTTCGTCTTCGCCGTCGCCGGCGGGGGAGGCGACGACGACAACAGCCCGTCGAGCCCCGGCGAGGAGCGCACGCCGCGGAGCTCGAACAGCGGCGATATCTGCGAGGGCAAGACGCTCATTGTCCCCGGGACCGACCCCGCCTCCATCCTCGACCCCATCCAGGTAACCGACACGTCTACGAGCGAGTACGTTGCCGAGCTGTTCGGCGGCCTCGTGACGCTCGACCGCGACCTGAAGGTCCAGGGCGACCTCGCCGAGAGCTGGGACGTCTCGCCCGACGGCAAGGTCTACACCTTCCACCTCCGCGACAACATCGTGTTCTCCCAGGATGAACGGCGCGTCACCGCCGACGACGTGAAGTACAGCATCGAACGCGCCGCCGACCCGAAGAACGGCTCCCCCACCGCCAAGGCGTACCTGGGGAACATCGTGGGTGTGAACGAAAAGCTCGCCGGCCAGGCCGACCAGGTCAGCGGCGTGAAGGTCATCGATGAGCGGACCGTGGAAATCGACCTCCGCGAACCCTCCGACTTCTTCCTCGAAGAGCTCACCTACCCGGTCTCATGGGTCGTCGACCGCAACCAGATCGAGAGCGATCCGCGCAACTGGACGCGCAAGCCGAACGGCACCGGCCCCTTCAAGCTCGCCGAATTCAAACCCGCCGAGGTCATCCGCCTCACCCGCAACGACCGCTACCACCTGGAGCCGGCGAAGCTCGAGGAGGTCGTGTTCGAACTCGGCGGCGGGTCTATCCCCACGCGCTACCAGAACAACGAGCTGCACGTTGGCTTCGTGCCCGGCGTCGAACTCCAGTCCGTGAAGGACGGCTCGAACCCGCTGAGCAAGGAGTACCATCCCGTCCCCAACATGGCGACCTCGTACATCCAGATGAACACGAAGAAGGCGCCGTTCGACGACCCGAAGGTGCGCCAGGCGTTCGCCATGGCCATCGACCGCGAGCAGATCAACGAAGTCCTGTTCTACGGCGCCTACCGGGTCGCCGATGGCTTCCTGCCCCCCGAGATGCCGGGCTACACCGAATCGGTTCACTCCTACCAGTACGACCCCGCGAAGGCGAAGCAGCTGCTTTCGGAATCGAAGTACGCTAACAACATGCCGCGCATCACCCTGAGCTATGGCGGGTCGGCCGGCGACAGCCCCGACGTCCTTGTTGCGATGCAACAGTTCTGGAAGGACAACCTGGGCGTCGACGTCCAGCTCCAGGTGCTCGACCCCGCCGCCTACCTGCGCGAACAGCGCCAGGGCCAGTTCCAGATGTCGGCCGATGGCTGGTCGGCCGACTACCCCGACCCCGAGAACTTCCTCGGCAAGCTCTTCGAGAGCAATAGCCCCCTGAACTACACCGGCTACAAGAACGACGAAGTCGACGCGCTCCTCAACCAGGCGCGCACCGAGACCGACCGCGAAACCCGCTACCAGCTCTACGCGCAGGCGGAGCAGAAATTCATCGACGACGCCGCTATCATCCCCACGTTCTGGCCGGTCGACCATCTCCTGGTGAAGCCATGCGTGAAGGACTACCCGACGGCTCCCATGACAATCGAGAAGTACCGGTACATCGATATCTCGAAGGACTGATGCGATGGGCCCAGGGCTCCTCGGCTACCTGATCCGCCGCCTGCTCTGGGCCATCCCCGTCCTCTTCATCATCTCCGTCGCCGTCTTCTACATCCTCCGGCTCGCTCCCGGCGACCCCACCGATACGCTGCTGCGTTCGAACTACACCCCGGAGGCCGCCCAGCACCTCCGCGAGAAGTACGGCTACGACGACCCCATCTACCAGCAGTACGCGAAGTGGCTGAAGAACCTCGCGAAGGGCGACCTTGGCGTCTCCACGCGCCACCCCGACTTCACCGCCAGGGAAGTCATCCTCCCGAAGATGTGGACGTCGACCCAGATCGGCTTCTTCGCACTCCTCATCACCTTCGGGCTCGGCATCCCGGTCGGCATCTACGCCGCGCTGGCACGGGGCACGTTCATTGACCCCCTGGTGATCAGCTCATGGCTCCTCCTCGATGCCATCCCCTACTTCGTCCTCATCCCGCTCGCGCAGTGGCTGTTCGCGCTCAAGCTCGGCCTCGTCGACCTGAAATACGAGGGCGTCTACAGCCCGAACATCATCCTGCCGGTGCTGACGCTCGCGCTGCCCGGCGTGGCCGGCGTCGCCCGGCTCATGCGCGCGTCCGTCATCGGCGTGCTCGGCGAGGATTACATCCGCACGGCCCGCGCGAAGGGCCTGCGCGAAACGACGATCGTTTTCACGCACATCGCCCGCAACGCCTTGCTCCCGATGATTACGGTCATCGGCCTGTCGCTCCCCGGGATGGCTGCCGGCTCGCTCTTCGTCGAACAGCTCTTCGGCATCCCGGGCATCGGCCGCGAGGCCTTCGAAGCCGTCCTCGCGCCCGACTTCGACGTCATCCTCGCGCTGGTGATGTTCGGGTCGTTCCTGTTCGTTGCCGCGAACGTCCTCATCGATATCGCCTACGCATTCATCGACCCGCGCGTGCGGCTCGGCGAAGGGAGGGGCTAGGCGATGGCCGTCGCGGGCGAAATCACCGAAATCGAGCCCGTATTCGAGCTTCGCAAGCCCGCGCGCTGGCGCACGATGCGCCTCCTCCTGCGCAAGAAGCTTTCGGCTCTCGCCGTCGCCTACCTGCTGATCTTCTACGCCTGCGGCATCTTCGCGCCCCTTATCGCGCCCTACGACCCTACGGAACAGGAGCTCTCCGTCGAAGCGCGCGCCGCCGGCCCCAGTGCCGACCACTGGTTCGGCCGCGACTTCCTGGGGCGCGACGTGTTCTCCCGGGTGCTCTACGCCGCCCGCACGACCATTCTCTTCACCCTCGCGGTGCTCCTCACCGGCGGCGTCTTCCTGGGGCTCGGGCTGGGGCTGCTCTCCGGCTACCGTGGCGGCTGGGTCGATACGGCCATCATGCGCGTCGGCGAAGTGCTCGCCGGCTTACCCACGCTCATCATCATGCTCGCGATCACCGCCTCCCTTCGCACGCAGATCAACGACTTCGCCTTCAACCTCGCCGACCACACCTGGCTCTCCGTCGACGACTCCCGCACCCTGGTGAAGTTCTTCATCCTCGTCGGGGCGACCGTGCCCTTCGCCTGGGTGGGGACGGCGCGCATCGTCCGCAGCGTGGTACTCCAGGTCCGCGAACAGAGCTATGTCCTCGCCGCCGAGAGCATGGGCGCCTCCACCTGGCGGATCATGTTTCGCCACGTGCTGCCGGGGGTGTTGCCCATCTTCGTGGTGGGGCTGAGTGCCGGCATGGCGGCCATCGCCGGCGCCGAAGTGGCCATTAGCTGGCTCGGCCTCGGCATCGACGAGCCAGCGTCTAGCTTCGGCAACCTCCTCAACGACGTGCAGGGGCCGTACGGGTTCAAACAATACCCGCATCTGCT
>JBLNCO010000207.1:0-4547 GCA_050260715.1 Hyphomicrobiales bacterium
CGGCACCGACACCAGCGACGCGCAGGTTTCGAACATCGCCCGGCTGTACGCCGACACCACCATCGAAGACCTCCCGGCGACCGTGACGGACGTCGCGTTCGGGTGTGGTAATCCAACTGCCATCGCGGCCCTCGAGCCCGGGCAAACCGTGCTCGACCTCGGCTCGGGCGGGGGCATCGACTGCTTTCTCGCGGCGAAGATGGTTGGCGAACAGGGCCGCGTGTTCGGGGTGGACCTGACGCCGGAGATGGTCGCGCTCGCGCGGCGCAACGCCGGGAAGGTCGGGGCGACGAACGTCGAGTTCCGCCTGGGCGAAATCGAGCATCTCCCCATCGCGGACGAGTCGGTCGACGTCGTCATTTCGAACTGCGTGATCAACCTTTCGCCGGACAAGGACCAGGTGTTCCGCGAGGCGTTTCGTGTGCTGCGTCCCGGTGGCCGCCTCCAGGTGTCGGACATCGTCTGGACGAAGCCCGCGCCCGATGACCTTCGGGACGACATGGAACAGTGGGCCGGGTGCATTGCCGGGGCACTGCTGGAGCCGGAGTACCTCGCGAAGATCCGGGCCGCCGGGTTCGTTGGCGTGGAGTCGAAAGCGGTGGAGTACCCGGATGGCCGGGGGATCGCCTCGGCGAATATCGTCGCGCTGAAGCCGTAGCTGGCAACGGCGTCGGCTATGGGAACCTGGCTCGCACCAATGTAAGCATAGCCAGAGCATATTTCTCGCGGGTCAGCCATAATGTCCGGCACAAACTGAGGAGTGACGGCATTGGCATTCACAGTCGACCCGGAGAAGTTCCGGTACGGCCCCGAGCTCGCCGCGAGCGTCAAGGGGAAGCGAGTCCTTATCACCGGCGCCGGGAAGGATGGCGGCCTCGGGCAGTCGTTCGCCCTGGCGGCCGGCCTGAACGGCGCCGCGTCAGTCGCGGTGCACTTCCATCGCAGCTACGCCGACGGCTTCGACCTGGTCAACAAGCTGCGCGAAGCGGGCGTGAACGCGTTTCCGCTGCAGGCCGACGTGACGAACATGGGCGACCTCTGGGCGAGCCGCAGCTATGTCATCGAGCAGATGGGCGGGCTGCCGCCGAACCTCGTCATCTGCAATTCGGGCCTGACCGAGAAGGGCTACTCCTTCGGGCGGGCGCTGCGGGAGGTCGAAGGTGAGCCGCTGGCGGTGCGCCGGGCACGTGCGCGCCAGCACTTCATCGACAACCTGGAAGAGACGCGGCTCGTGCTCGACACGAAGATCGACGGCTCCATCGCGACGACGCACCTGTGGGCCGGCGAGGCCGTGTACCACAACGAGCCGGTGCAGTTCGTGTACATCTCTTCGCGGCAGGCGATAGACCCGGGCGTGAGCGTGCCCGGCTACGCCATCGCCAACTGGGCGGTCCTGCAGCTCCCGAAGGTACTGGCCGTGAACCTGGGCAAGAGTGCGAGCCTGGTGTCGGCGTTTTCGGTGCTGTATCCGTTCGTGCGGACCAGCATGACCGGCGAGTACGCCGAGAATCCGAAGGTGTTCGGGCGCTGGCAACCGCGCATGCTCGAAACGCACGAGGCTGCGGAAGCCTTCATGCAGGTACTTTCGCGGCCGGCCGAGGAGACGAACGGCGGCATGTTCGAAGTGAAGGTCGATCCCATCGAGGGCCAGGAAGGCGCCGTTTCGGTCGAATGGAACAAAGTGTGCCTCGACGTCCAGGAAGTTTCGCCGGAGTGGGCCGCGGAGCACCGGCTGATCTACGGCAAGTAGCGCCCGGCCCGGGAGAGGGACAGGCGGCGAAACGTGCGAACGGCGGTCCCGTTGGGCCGCCGTTCCCTGTTCGCAGGGAAGCGCGCAGTTCACGCCGGGCGAACCCGGTGAGTACACTCGTGACGTGGATAGCGTGGAGCTCCGTTCGCTGCTCGAGGCCGTGGCCGGCGGAAACGTCCCCCCGGCGGAGGCGGCTGCGCGGCTCGAAGCGGCGCCCGTGGGCGACCTGGGCTTCGCCTCGGTGGACCACCACCGGGCGATGCGCGACGGCCTCCCCGAGGTGGTGCTGGCCATGGGCAAGACGCCCGCGCAAACCGCCGCCATCGCGCGGGAGGTCTACGAGCGGGCGGGCCGGGTGCTCGTAACTCGCGTCGAAGCGGCGCACGTTGCGGCGCTGCGCGACGCACTCCCGGGCCTGCAACACAACGAACACGCACGGCTCGCGTGGCTCGACCCCTCGCCGCGGCCGAAGGAAGGGCACGTGGCAGTGGTGACCGCGGGAACATCGGACATCCCTGTGGCGGAGGAGGCAGCGCTGACGGCCGAGATGATGGGCGCGTGCGTCACACGCCACTTCGATGTCGGCGTGGCGGGGCTGCACCGGCTCGCGGCGCACGTCGAGGACCTTCGCCGCGCCAACGCCGTCGTCGTTGCTGCGGGGATGGAGGGCGCGTTGCCCAGCGTGGTCGGCGGGCTGCTGGCAAACCCGGTCATCGCGGTTCCGACGTCCATCGGCTACGGGGCGTCGTTCGGGGGGCTGGCGGCGCTGCTCGGCATGCTGAACAGCTGCGCGACGGGCGTGGCCGTGGTCAACATCGACAACGGCTTCGGCGCGGGCTACCTCGCGGCGACGATCAACCGGCTGGCCGTCGCGCCCACGGACGGCGCTCGATGATGATCGGCGGAGACGAGCCGCCGCCGCGCGAGCTCGTATTCGACTGCTTCTCGGGTATCGCCGGGGACATGACGCTCGCGGCGCTGATCGACGCCGGGGCCAGCCTGAGCCGCGTTCGCGGTGGCCTCGCGAAGCTCGGCCTGCCGCCGTTCGAGCTGGCAACGGCGAAGGTGAAGCGCGGCGGCTTCGAGGCCCTGCACCTCGACGTCACGGTGCGGCAGGAGCGGACGTTCAAGCCCGCCGAGATGCGCGCGATGGTCGAGGACGCGGGCTATCCCGACCGCGTTCGGCTGCGGGCCCTCGCGACCATCGACGCTCTGGCCCAGGGCGAGGCCGCCGCCCACGGCACCGACGACCCGCACCTCCACGAAGCCGGCGGCGTCGACGCGATGATCGACATCGTCGGGACGGTGCTCGCGCTGGAGGAGCTGGACATCCAGCAGCTCGCGTGCCCGGTGGTCACGGTTGGCGCCGGGACGATCACGAAGGCGGAGCATGGCCTGCTGCCGGCGGCGCCCGGACCGGCGGCGGCGCACATCCTGCAGCGGGCCGGGTTCCCGCTGCGGTTCGTCGAGGCGTCGCACGAACTGGTAACGCCCACGGGCGCGGCGATCCTCGCGGCGCTGGCTCGCCCGGGCGCGGCGGTCATCGCGCCCTCGGCGCATGGCGTCGGCGCCGGCACGTTCGACCCGCCCGAGCGGCCGAACGCGCTGCGCGTGTTCATCGGGACGGCCGCCGCGCCGGCGCCGCTCCCGGGCACCACGCCCGCTGCGGCGCCCGCGCGCGCCGTGCTCCCGGGGACAACGCTGCGCGAGGTGGTGCTGCTCGAAGCGAACCTCGACGACATGCCCGCGGAGCTCATCGCACTCGCGCGGGACCAGCTGCTCGAAGCGGGCGCGTTCGACGCCTGGACCGAGCCCATCGGCATGAAAAAGGGGCGAGCGGCGACGAAGCTGTGCGCGCTCGTACCGGCGGAGATGGAGCAGCGCTTCGCGGGCATCTTCCTCACCGAGACGACGACACTTGGCGTCCGGGCGCAATCGTACCGGCGCTACGAGGCGCCGCGGGCGGTGGAGACGTTCATCACGAGCCTCGGCACCGTGCACGCGAAGGTGCGGGAGTGGCAGGGCCGCCGGCGCATTTCGCCCGAGTTCGAAGACGTGAAGGCGCTGGCGCGCGCCAACAACATCCCCGCCGTCGAGGTGCAGCGCCGGCTCGAATCGGAGCTGAACAACAAGTGACGGCTAGCGGCCTTCGGGCGCCGGACCGGCGAGGAACCGCAGGTAGACGAGCCGCCACGCGACCGTGAGGCCCGCCGCGACGGCGATAATGACCAGCGTCCAGTAGCACTGCCCGATCACGGTGCCAATGGCGGCGACGAGCGAGCGGACGTCGCGGCTGGCAAGCCCGAAGAGGCCATCGCTCGGGTCGCGGCGCATACTCGCTTCGATGCGGGCGCGGCTGTAGCTCACGACGAGCGAGCCCGCGAGTGCGAACATGCCCACCACTTCCGCGCGGGGCAGGTCTTCGAAGCGCACCGCGTAGACGGTCATGCCGCCGAGCATCAGCGCGTCGGCGTAGCGGTCGGTGACGGCGTCGAGGACGGCGCCGAAGCGGCTGGACATTGCCTTCAGGCGCGCGAGCTCGCCGTCGACGCCGTCGATGACGGAGACGGCCTGGATGAGGACGCCACCCACGATGTTCCAGCCCACAGCCACCAGCGCCGCCGTGACCGCCGACAGGGCGAGCGTGAACAGCGTGACCGCGTTGGGCGTGGCCGGCGTGTTCTGGAGCGCGCGCGCCGTCGGCCGGCTCAGCGGCCGGTTCAGGTAGCGCGAGACGATGCCGTCGTAGGTCATACAGGTGCGGCGCCGCTCGCGGGGGCTTCGTAGTTGGCATCGG
>JBLNCO010000208.1:0-8564 GCA_050260715.1 Hyphomicrobiales bacterium
GCGCCAGCACCTTCGTGATCGCCGCCGTCAGCGTCGTCTTCCCATGGTCCACGTGGCCAATCGTCCCGACGTTTACGTGCGGCTTCGTGCGCTCGAACTTTGCCTTCGCCATCGCTTGGTGATCCTTTCTCCCTGAAACCTGTAGTGGCTAGCTGACTCCCGCCTGCTTGCTCAGCGCGGCGGCGATATTGCGCGGCACTTCTTCGTAGTGGTCAAACTCCATGCTGTAGCTCGCGCGGCCCTGCGTGAGCGAGCGGAGGTCGGTGGAGTAGCCGAAGGTCTCGGCGAGGGGGATCTGGGCGTGGACGATCTGCGTCTTGCCCATCGCCTCGCTCCCCAGGATCATCCCGCGGCGGGCATTGATATCGCCCACCACCGCGCCGAAGTACTCCTCGGGCGCGCGCACTTCGACCTTCATGATCGGCTCGAGAATGATGACGCCCGCCTTCTTGGCGGCCTCCTTCACGCCGATGGAGCCGGCGTTCTTGAACGCCATTTCCGAAGAGTCGACCGGGTGCGTGGACCCGTCGAGCAGCGTGACCTTGACATCGAGCACGGGATAACCGGCGAGCACGCCGCTTTCGAGCGCTTCCTTCGCGCCCGCCTGCACGGGGCCGATGTACTCCTTCGGGACCGCGCCGCCGACGACCTTATTTTCGAACTGGAAGCCCTGGCCGCGTTCGAGCGGTTCGATCTCCAGTTCGACCACGCCGTACTGGCCGCGGCCGCCCGACTGGCGGACAAAGCGGCCTTCGGCGCGGGCCTTCTGCGTGATGGCTTCGCGGTAGGAGACCTGCGGGCGGCCGACGTTCGCCGCCACCTTATGTTCGCGCAGCATACGGTCGACGATGACTTCGAGGTGGAGCTCGCCCATGCCCGAGATGAGGGTCTGGCCGCTCTCCTCGTCGAAGGTCCAGTGGAAGGTGGGGTCTTCTTCGGCGAGCTTCATGAGCGCGTCGCCCATCTTGTCCTGGTCTTCCTTGCTCTTCGGTTCGAGGGCAACGCGGATGACCGGCTCGGGGAACTGGATGTTCTCGAGGACGATGGGCGCGTCGATCGCGCAGAGGGTATCGCCGGTGAAGGTGCGCTTGAGGCCCACGGCCGCGGCGATCCCGCCGGCGTGGACGGCATCGACTTCTTCGCGCTGGTTCGCGTGCATGCGCAGCACGCGGCCGATGCGCTCGCGCTCGCCCTTCGTGGAGTTGTAGACGGTCTCGCCGGCCTTGAGCACGCCGCTGTAGACGCGGAAGTAGGCGAGACGGCCCACGTAGGGGTCGCTCACGATCTTCGAAACGATCGCCGCGAGCGGCTCGTCGTCGGTCGCGTGGCGCACGACTTCGCCGCCGTCCTTCGGGTTAATACCGGTGACGGGCGGGATGTCGACGGGGCTCGGGAGGTAGTCGACGACCGCGTCGAGCATCTTCTGGATGCCCTTGTTCTTCAGGGCCGAGCCGCAGAGGACGGGCGTTGCGAGGCTGTTGAGGGTCGCGCGGCGGATACCGGCCTTCAGCTCGTGAGGGGTGATCTCGTGGCCCTCGATGTAGCTGATCATCACCTGGTCGTCGACGCCGCCGATGGCCTCGATGAGGCGATCACGGGCGGCCTTCGCTTCGTCGACCAGGTGCGCGGGGATTTCGCGCTGCTCCGGCTTGTCGCCCTTTTCGCCGCCGAAGTACCACCAGACCATATCGATCAGGTCGATAACGCCATCGAATTCGGCTTCGGCGCCGACGGGCAGCTGGATGGCCACGGGGTTCGCGCCGAGGCGGTCGACCATCATCTCCATGGTCCGCTGGAAGTTCGCGCCCGTGCGGTCCATTTTGTTGACGAAGCAGATGCGCGGGACGGCGTAGCGGTCGGCCTGGCGCCAGACGGTTTCGGACTGGGGTTCGACACCGGCGACGGCATCGAACACGACCACGCCACCATCGAGCACGCGCAGGCTGCGCTCGACTTCGGCGGTGAAGTCGACGTGGCCGGGCGTATCGATGATGTTGATGGTGTGGTCGAGCCACTGGCAGGTGGTGGCGGCGGACGTGATGGTGATGCCGCGCTCCCGCTCCTGCTCCATCCAGTCCATGACGGCGGTGCCTTCGTGCGTCTCGCCGATTTTGTAGCTAACGCCTGTGTAATACAGGATGCGCTCGGTCACGGTCGTCTTGCCCGCGTCGATGTGGGCAATGATGCCGATGTTCCGGATGCGCTCGATGTCGATGGGAGGCATGTGCTGATCTAACCTTCTGTACCGCGCTTACCAGCGGTAATGGACGAAGGCGCGGTTGGCCTCCGCCATACGGTGAGTGTCGTCGCGGCGCTTGATGGCAGCGCCGGTGTTGTTCGCAGCGTCGAGCAGCTCGTTGGCGAGGCGCTCCGACATGGAGCGGCCGCCGCGGGCGCGGCTCGCGTTCAGCAACCAGCGCATCGCCAGGGCGATGCGCCGGTCGGGCCGGATCTCCACCGGCACCTGGTAGGTCGCGCCGCCCACGCGGCGCGGTTTGACTTCGAGTACGGGGGTCACGTTCCGGACCGCCTGCTGGAAGACGTCGAGCGGGTCGCGGCCGGTCTGCGTCGAGATGCGGTCGAAGGCGCCATACACCACACGCTCCGAGGTGCTCTTCTTGCCACGCGTCATGAGCTTGTTGATGAGGATCTGGACCTGGACGTTGTTGTACCGCGGATCCGGCGGGATCGGTCGCCGTTCGGGTCGATTGCGTCGGGCCATGTGTCAGTTCTCCCGGAGATCTCGACGTCTCAACGGCCGCTAGCGGCGGCCGGTAGCCTGTGCATTCTTACGAGTGCCGTATTTGCTCCGCCCCTGCTTCCGGTTGTTCACGCCGGTTGCATCGAGCGCGCCACGGACGATGTGGTAGCGCACACCGGGGAGGTCCTTCACGCGGCCGCCGCGCACGAGCACGACGCTGTGCTCCTGGAGGCTGTGGCCCTCGCCCGGGATGTAGGCGGTGACTTCGATGCCGTTGCTGAGGCGCACGCGGGCGACCTTGCGGAGGGCGGAGTTGGGCTTCTTCGGCGTCTGCGTTCGGACCTGGGTGCAGACGCCTCGCTTCTGCGGAGAGCCCTTGCCAGCGGCGCGGGTCGTCTTGCCGGTGTGCGAATTGAAGCTGAAGAGGAGCGCAGGCGCGCCCGACTTCTTCGCCTTCGGGGTTCGGCCCTTGCGGACCAGCTGATTGATGGTCGGCATACCTGCCTGCCTCTCCACTAACGATTGCCGCGCGCGAAGCCCGCCGCGCGAAGCGAGAAGGTGCGAAACCTTCGGATGATTCTGGGCACGAAAACAGGCCGAAAAGCCTGTTCGTGAACAGCGCCCTTGCTCCATACGGAGCCCGGGCCGTCTTCAAGCACTCAGCTTCGCGACCTGCCAAACGCTAAGAAGCGGGCCTGTCAATAAGCGCCGAAAACTGAGGGTAGCACACGGGGTAACACTGTCAACTCAATGCGCGGAAGGACCTCCCTCCGGGCACGCACCGAATCGCCACCGAACCGTCTACAGGATTCCCCTGAGCACCATCCTAGCAGGATCCGTTCTTTCTAGCAGGCGGCCTCCTGACCAAAGGCAGCCAGGCGACATTGTCCTCCCCGTCGCAGGGTGCGGGCCCGGGACATTCCCGGGCCCGTCCCAAAAACCGCCCCTTTCGAGCCCAGGCCAAACATTGCCACGCTAGCCGAACTGCGGCTCGCGCTTTTCGAGAAACGCGCGCACGCCCTCGCGGTAGTCGGGCTCGGTCATCATGCGGCGGAGGCGCGCTTCGGAGTCGCGCACCGCGCTGGCGGCGTCGCGGTGGAGGTCGGTGTAGAGCTGCTGCTTCGTCGATGCCATAGACGCAGGCGAGACGGTGCGGATGAGCATCTCGGCGTAGCGGTAGGTGTGGTCCAACAGCTCGCCGGGCTCGAAAACGCCGTTCAGGAGGCCCATCTTCTCCGCCTCCTCGGCGAGGAGGATGCGGCTCGAGAGGAGCATGTCGTTCGCGTGGGTCACGCCAACCAGGCGGGGCAGGAGCCACGACAGCCCGTATTCCGCGGGGAGCCCGAGCTTCGCGTGGGCGGTGGTGAGCTTGGCGCCGCGGGCGGCGAACCGGAGGTCGGCGAAGCAGGCGAGCACGAGGCCCACGCCCGCGGCGGGGCCGTTGATCGCCGCGATGACCGGCTTCGTGAGGCCGAAGTGGAAGGCGAAGTTCGCATCGAATTCGGGCCGGACGCCGTAGCCGGGGTTCTCGATATCGTCCGGGGTGCCGGGGTCGTAGCCGCCCTTTTCGATGTGCCCTTCGAGCGCGGCCGCGTCGGCGCCGGCACAGAACGCGCGGCCCTCGCCGGTGACGACGATCACGCGGACGGTGGGATCGCGCTCGGCCTGCGCGATGGCCCAGCGGTACTCGGTGTGCATGCGGCCGGTCCAGGCATTCAGGCGATGCGGCCGGTTGAGCGTGATGGTCGCGATCCGATCGGCGACGGCGTAGCGCGTGGCCTTCAGTTCCATTGGGCACTCCCGGCCGGCGAGCGCCGGCGCGCTATTGTTCGCACCGGGAACCGTGGCCGCGCAAGCGCTACGGCGGAACGATGCGCGGCTCGGGGACGCGCGCAGCCCAGAGCGGGTAGTCGATCCCGGCGAGCCGGTTGATGACGACGGCCTGGATGGTCAGCAAAACCACGGCGAGCATCAGCACGGCAATCTCGCTGAATTCGGTGAGGACGCCGAGCTCGATGATGAGCGTTGTGGCGCCCGCCGGCGGGTGGGGGGCGTGGATGAGCACCATCAGGCCGCTCGTCAGCCCGAGCGACAGGCCCGCCGCCACCAGCCGTTCCCACGTGACGCCGGTCGCGGTCGAGGGGCCGTCGTCGCGGAGGCCGAAGGCGAGCAGGCAGCTCCATCCCACCGCCGCGCCGATGAGGTGCCCGAGGATGGCGTTTCGCGGCGAGGCGGCAGGGACGAGCGGCGAATAGAAAAAGAGGAAGGCCGACGGGCCGAGCGACGGGAACACGAACGGCTGGTTCGTGAGGAGCGCAGCGAAGCCCATGATGGCGATACTGAGAAAGCCGTTGATGGTGGCGAAGACCGCCATGACCGGGCGCGTCGGGAGGTGGCCCAGCAGGTACGGCAGGCGCACGCGGTCGAAGACGCCGCGAACAACGTCCTCGAGTTGTTCCACCCGCGGGGGCGCCTCTTTCGGGCGATCGAGCCTGGTCACGCTCAGCGCCTTCCGGCGATCCGGGGCCGCCGGGACAGCAGCCAGATGGCCACCAGGCCGCCGGCGAACACCACGCCGGAAGCGATGGCGAGGCCCCAGATGTCGTCGCCGTTTCCACCGAGGTAGAGCTCGAGGGCGACGGTGAGCAGCCAGAGCTGGATGCCCATCATCAGGAGGCCGAGGAGCAGGGCGCCGAGCAGGAGCGCCTGGCGGCCGGGCATATCGAGCGGCGAAGCGAGCGGCGCCTCGGTGGCGGGGCCGCGGCCGTTGTTGGGCGTGGTCACGGCGCCTCCTCGATCGCGAAGAGCTGGCCATTGCGCTCTTCGAGGGTGATGCGCGGAAGGCGGCGCTGCGGTGGCCCGGCGATGGGCTCGCCGGTCGCGGCTTCGAAACGGCCGTCGTGGCAGGGGCAGAGGAGCTCGCCCTTTTCTGCCTTGTAGTAGACGGAGCAGGAGAGGTGCGTGCACTTCTGGCTGAAGGCGACGAACCCAACGCCCGGGAGGTTCAGGAGCACGGCCTGGTCGCCGCTGTCCGGGTAGTTGAAGTAGAGGGCCTCGCCTACGGGGAGCTGGAGGCCGCCCTCGATCGGCTTCGGCTTGCCGCGCCGGCGGTCGTCGCGGCGGCCGAGCAGGGCAAGGATGAGGGTACCGGCGAAGAGCGCGCCCGAGGTGAGGACGGCCAGGCGCAGGAGGTCGCGGCGGGAGACGGCGCTGTCGCGTTCCCATTCGTATGGGAATTCGGCGAGGGCCCGCTCGGCGCGGCGTGGGCGGCGGGGCGCGCGTTCGGCGTTCGTCACAGGACCCATGCCTCCTCGCGCACCGGGCCGCCGGCGGCCGCATCCTGCAACAGCGAGAGCACATCGAACTCCCGCGTGTCCGGCGGCAGCACATGATAGACCCGCGTATGCACCTGCTGCGTGCCGAAGCGGGTGTCGTCGACGGGTTCGCCGACGCGCTCGACCGCGAACTCCTCGTAGGTGCCGTACCAGAGGGCCTGGGTGGGGCAGGCCTGCGCGCACCACGGCTTGAGCCCCTGCACGGTGCGGTCGTAGCAGAGGTTGCACTTCTTCATCAGCCGCGCTTGGGCATCGAACTTCGGGACGCCGAACGGGCAGGCGTAGACGCAGTTCTTGCAGCCGATGCAGCGCGAAGGCTCGGCCTGCTGCACGACGCCTTCGGGCGAGATGAGGATCGCCTGCGCCGGGCACACCTGCGCGCAGGGCGCGACCGGGTCCTCGCAGTGCATGCAGACCGTCGGCTGGGTTGCGACGCTGAATCCGCGATCGACGAAGTCGACCATGATCATGCTCTCGCCCTTGTGGGTGTCGCATTCGCGGCACGCCGCCTCGCAGGCACGGCAGCCGATGCAGCGCGAGGGGTCGACGAAGAGCGTTTTGATGGCCATGAGCGAACCTCAATGAGCTTTGGGGCCCGCCGGCTTCGTTTCGCCGGCGGCGTAGGGGAACATTTGCGGTGCGTTTTCGGGCGTGAAGTTGATGTGGGCGTGCGCGCCTTCGGCCGGCGGCGCCGAAAGCTTCTCGACGGTCGCGGCACAGGCCTTGTACTCGGGGATCTTCACGCCGGGGTCGACCGCGGGATTGGTGAGCTGGTTGACCGCGTGCGGCCCGCCGTAGTGGAAGGGGATGAAGAGCGTGTCGGGCCGGATCGTCGGGACGACGAGCGCCTTTAGTTCCATGGACGAGCGGGCGGTGCGGACGCGGACCACCTCGTCGTTTTCGATGCCGAGGCGCGCCGCCGCGGAGGGATGGATTTCGACCCACGGCTCGGGCGCCTGGCTGTTGAGGAAGCCGAGACGGCGGGTCTGCGAGCCGCTGAGGTAGTGGTAGACGACGCGGCCACTGGTGAGGCGGAACGGGAAGTCCTCGTTCGGCTCCTCGGCGGGCGGCTGGAAGCGGATCGGGAACATGCGCGCGCGGCCGTCGGGGTGCCCGAAGCGCTCGGTGAAGAGCCGCGGCGTGCCCGGGTGGCCGGGCTCGGGGCAGGGCCAGAACACGCCACCTTCGGCCTCGATCCGGTCCCACGTGATGCCGTAGTAGTCCGCGACGCCGCCCCTGCTCGCGAGGCGGAGTTCATCCCAGATCTCCGAGACCGACCGGTAGGGGAAGAACTGCCCGCGGCCCATGCGGCGCGCCAGCTCCGAGAGGATGGCCCAGTCGGTGCGGGCCTCGCCGGGCGGCGGCGCCGCAGCGTTGATCTTGACGACGCGCCCCTCGAGGTTCGTCGTCGTCCCTTCGTCCTCGCACCAGACCGTGCCGGGCAGGACGACGTCGGCGCGGGCGGCCGTTTCGGACATGAAGAAGTCGATGACGACGAGCGGGTCGAGGTTGTCGAGCGCGCGCTGGACGACGCGGTTATCGGGCAGCGAGACCATGAGGTTCGAACAGAGCACGATGCAGCTCTTGATCTCGCCTTCGGCCATGAGGTGGACCATCTCGGTGGCGGCAGCGCCTTCCCAAGGGAGCTCCGGTTCCGGGATGCCCCAGACGTTCGCCACGTATTCGCGGTCTTCGGGCACGTCGATGTGGCGGTAGCCGGGCAGCTGGTTCGCCTTCTGGCCAACTTCGCGGCCGCCCTGGCCGTTGCCCTGCCCGGTGAGCATCGCGGTCCCGCCGCCGGGCTTCCCCACCTGCCCCCGCGCGAGCGCGAGGTTGATGCAGGCGAGGCAGTTGTCGACGCCGTGCGTGCTGTGTTCGATGCCGCGCGCATGGAGGATGAGCGAGGTGGCCGCGCGGCCGTAGAGCCGGGCCGCCGCGACGATGCGCTCCGCGGGCACGCCGGAAAGCCGCTCCGCGAGCTCGGGCGTGTATTCGGCCACAGCCTCGCGGAGTTCGTCCCAGCCAGTGGTGCGAGCGGCGATGTACTCCTCGTCCACCAGCCCGTCTTCGATGACCTGGCGCAACATGCAGTTGAGGACGGCGATATCCATGCCCGGCTTCACGGCGAGCCAGAGGTCGGCCGTGCGGGCGATGGGCGTCTCGCGGGGGTCCATCACGATCAGGCGGGCGCCCCGGTCGCGCGCTTTCCAGATCCACTGCATGGCGATGGGAAAGCACTCGGCCACGTTCGAGCCGACGATGAAGATGCAGTCGGCCAGGGGGAAATCGGTCATCGGCAGGGGCGCGCGGTCGATGCCGAAGGCGCGCGCGTACGCCACCGCGGCGGACGACATGCAGAGGCGGCCGTTGTAGTCGACGTGGCGGGTCTGCAGACCGACGCGCGCGAACTTGCCGGCGACGTAGCACTTCTCGTTGGTCATCGAAGAGCCGCTGTAGACGGCGACGGCGTCGCGGCCGTGTTCGGCCTGGATGCGCTTCCAGCGGGTGACGATGTAGTCGAGCGCTTC
>JBLNCO010000209.1:0-3531 GCA_050260715.1 Hyphomicrobiales bacterium
CCGACTCCAGTTCCCCGGCGAGCTTGCGGTAGTACGAGGCCTGTGACGGCTCGCCCGGCAGACCTGTTTCGAGGCCGACCAGCCGCACCTCCTCCGTGTACTCGGGGAGACCGGACGCAACGTCGGTGAGCCGAAGGAACGCGGTGTTGCCTATTAAATGGAAGAGCACCGCAGGCGAGACGCCCGGCCTCTCGACCACTCGCGTGCGGTAGCTCCGCCGACGGCTCGACCGCCCGTCCTCGTAAGCGTCGTCGTCGCCGTTGCGGCGCGTGATGCGCTCGACGATGCCGTAGCGAGAGACCCACTTGGGCTCGTCGTTGTACTGGAACTCCTCGCGCACTCCGGGTGAGAGCCGCCAGAGCAGGTAGAAGAGCGTCGACGCGTACCCGCCCATGAGCGTCCCGGTGAGGGTGAGGACGGCTCCACAGGCAGTGGCGAGCGTGCCCGCGGCCAGCCCCTGGGCCGATCCGCGAGCCTTGTACTCGTGCTGCTCATCGATGAGCAACAGGTCGAAGAACCCCGGCATTCGCCGGGCGATGTAGTCGGCGAGCGGAAACCGTCGTGGGCCGTGGCAGTCCGCCTGCCAGAGGGGGCTGCGGCAGCGCTCGCAGCTGAACTTCTTGCGGCGAAGGTCGGCCTCCTCCAGGGGCACACCTTCGTCATCGACGACGGGTGCGAAGCACGCCGGACAGCAGACGCGCGGCAAGGGCAGCCCGTCTCCGTCGCGAAGGACTCGGCTCCCACTGACGGCTCGCGTGATGATCGCAGGCTTCCAGCGATAGGAGAGCTTGGCCTGCTCGCGCGAAAGGATGACGAACAGCGGCCATCCGCCCGCGTGCCGGACGCTCTCCAGGTCGCTGATACTGCGAACGATGACCGCGCCTGCGCTCGGCGCGGTCGCTTTCACCTCGCGCTGCCACTTCCGCACCAGGTGTGGTGGACAGAGCACGAGGACGCGTTCGAAACCGGCAAGCGCAGCGGCAGCCGTCCCGATCGTCGTCTTGCCAGTGCCCATCTCGCCCACAAGGTTGGTCGCGCGATGGCGCTGGAGGGAGAGCGCGCAGGCACGGATGGCATCCGCCTGCGCGCCCATGGGGCGGCGCCCGAGGCGCCGCAGATCGAAACCCAGCTCGTCCCGGTTGTGGGCGGAGTAGAGCGGGGGATAGGCCTTCACGACGGCGTCGGTGATGGCGCCCTGGAAGGTCTCGATGAACTGGACGAGGTTCAAGCTACGTCCTCCAGTGCGTTCCCTCCATGTTCGATGTCCTCGAAGCGGCCGGTGCGAAGGTCGAGCATCACCACGGAAGTACGGAGTACCTCGCGTTCGACCTCGACATCAGGATCTGTCGATTCGACTGGGCGGCTTACTTTCGTGACGCGCCCTTTGACGAGCACGCGCCGCGAGCCGTCCTCGAGGAGGATGTTGTTGAGGAAGCCGGCGGCGATGAGCACCGCCAGGTGACCGCGCCGAAGTGGCATCAGGGGCCGGACTGAGCGGTCCTCGGCCGGCCAGAACCGTTCGACGAGCCCGACGTTGGTCCAGAGCCCGCGTTGCCGGGCCTCCGCCGCGGCGACCTCGGGTTCGAAGAACTGCGACGCGAACGTGACGGGGCCGGCCGGTAACGACCCCACCTCGAAGGCCTCGGGCTCCGAGCCAGCCTCGGGAAGCTCGGGCAGCGGTTCGGCCGACCAGGCTTCGACCTGCGCCTTCGCCTCCGGAGCGATGGCCGGGCCGGAGCGTTTGTAGGCCAGGAGCACGCACTGCCGGAACGCCGCGTACTCCGGGTCGTGGAAGCGGTAGCAACGCATTCGCTCGTAGTGCGTCGAGAGATAGCGGGCCGACTGGGCGAGCCGGGCCTGCGGGACGATGTAGACGAGCAATCCACCCGGCGCGAGCGCACGGGAAATCGTTGTCAGGAAGCTGTGTTCCAGCCGCTTGCCACCGTCGTCCTGGTCGTAGGGCGGGTTGAGCCAGAGGCAGGAGAAGGCTTCGTGGCCGAGCCGGACGGCGAAGGCGCTTCCGGCGATGACGTGGTCGAGCGAGTTCCGCGCCTCGGCGGCACGGTTCTGTTCGATCTCGATGCCGTAGGTCTCGCCTCCGCCGATGGCGTCGGCGAACTGCCGCAGGGCGTCGCCCGGCCCGCAGCACGGGTCGAGCAGCCGGGCGGCGCGGCGACTGGCGGATGGCGCGAGGCGGACGAGCGCCGCCACGCGTTCGACGACCGAAGGCGGAGTCGGGTAGTACTCCGCCTTCGCGATGCCTTCGAGCCGCGCCACTACGCGGCGTTCAGTTCGATGTCGTCGTCGGCTTGCACCGACAGTGCCCGGCGGCGAACCGCATGCCCGATGTCCTCGCGGAGGGCCTCGGATTCCGGCCGGCAGCGGAATGCATCGACGCCGACAGAGGTGAGCGTCTCCACTTCGCCGTTCTCCACGCCTCGCCGCCACAGCCACTCCGCCCATGACGGATGCAGAGGCAAGTCGAGGCGGCGGTTGAGGAAGCGGTAGTGGAGGTGGGCGGCCTCGTCGTGGTGCCGGGCGAGGAGGAGGAAGTCCCGCCGGTCGGCCGCGTAGGCCGCGAGTTCCGGCACGAGCATCCCCTGGTAGGCGGAGCCTGAGGGCAAGCGCAGTCCGGAGAAGCGCCACGTGCCCCAGGCTTCGCGGGCGAGCGGGACCGGCTGCCCACCGAGCTCCGTCTCGCTGAGGTAGGCGGCCTCGCCTTTCACGAGCCGCGCCCAGATGGCGCGGACCGCCTGCTGGTGGCCGAGCATCGAGACGAACCAGAGTTCGTCCGCGTCACGCGCGCAGCCGTCGACCGTCGCGCTGAAGCCGCCAGCCCGGATGGTGAGCAGCTCCATCAGCGGCTGCCTCTGGAAGCGCCAACGGCCGTTTTGGCAACCCGAAGGTCATCCGGGCTGGTGAGTTCGCCGCCATCCTCCTCGGTGGGTGGGATGACGGGCAGGTTCGCGCTCTCCGGCGGCTCGAAGGCGCAGCGGTCGCAGTAGCGCAGGTGACCGTCCTCGGTCAGGGGACGTTCGCAGCGCGGGCAGTCGTCCGGCATTCCTCGTCCCACAGCTCTGAGAAGACGTACTCGCGGCGCTGCTCCCAGTCCGCGTTTTCATACTGATTGAGCAGGTGCTCGGCTTTGGCCGGGTCACCAGTGAGAGCGGCGTCGAGCGCGTCGAGTGCCCAGTCCTCGACGGGCGTCTGAGCCTCGTAGAAGCTCGCCTCGTGGTCGGCGGAGCGCACGACCGCGCGAGCGGCACGCTCCAGGATGTCGGCTTTGGTCATTCCATTAACCTCCTCGCCGGTTGCCAGGCGTTCGGTTCGTCGCGCCACGGGTTCCGTTCCGTCCGCACGGCGTCGTTGTCGTTCGGATACCAGTCCGGGTCGGGCAGGTAGCCGTGTCCGTCCGGGTTCGGGATGTACGGGTGGCTGAAAACCGCATGCTCGTCCGTGAGGACATGGGGCTTGCGCTGCCAGTTCACGAGCATCCCTTCGTAGCCCCAGCGGAACGGGTGGTCCGCGGGG
>JBLNCO010000210.1:0-13378 GCA_050260715.1 Hyphomicrobiales bacterium
GTACCCGGCGAAGTCGATGCGGCGGCGCTCGGCCTCGCGCTCCTGGCCCATGGAGGTCCAAACATCGGTATACAGGATCTCGGCGCCAGCGACGGCCTCAGCGGGGTCGGTGACGAACGTCATGCTGCCACCGGCTTCGGCCGCCCGGGCGCTCGCCTCGGACACGATGTGCTCGGGGAGCATGTAGCCGCGGGGCGAGGCCATGCGCACGTCCATCCCGAGGGAGGCTGCGGTGACCACGAGGCTCGCGGCGACGTTGTTGCCATCGCCGATGAAGGCGAGCGAACGGCCGTGGAGGTCGTTGCCAAGCTTTTCGCGGACAGTCAGGAGGTCGGCGAGGGCCTGGCAGGGATGTTCGCCTTCGGTGAGGGCGTTGATGACCGGGACACCGGACCACTCGGCGTACTCTTCGACGATCTCCTGGCCGAAGGTGCGCACGGCCACGACATCGACGTAGCGGCTGAGCACGCGGGCGACGTCCTTGATGGCTTCGCGTTCGCCGAGGCCGACTTCCTGGGGGGCGAGGTAGATGGTCTCGCCGCCGAGCTCACGCATGGCGACCTGGAAGCTGACGCGGGTACGAAGCGACGGCTTTTCGAAGAGGAGGGCGAGCTGCACGCCTTCGAGGAGGCGCTGGGGCCTGCGCTTGAGGGCGGCAGCGGCATCGAGGAGAAAGGAAATCTCCTCCCGGTCGAGGTCTGCCGCCGAGAGGAGATGCCGGGGTTGGTTGGCCATGAAGGAGGAGTATATCAGGGTTCCCCTAATGCTCTTCCACGACTTCTGCGGGAGCCATTAATCGGGTGAGAGGATGCGCCGTTACCTGAAACAGGAGCGCACGAAAATGGAACCCGAAAAGCGATCGATCGCCGCGTGGAGCGTGAAGCAGGCCGAAGGGAAGATGTTCCGGCGGCTGGAATGCGGGCGGTGTAGTGCGCGGTTCAACTTCGCGGAGCGGCCGCGCATTTCGCAGGTGCCACGGTGTCCGGCGTGCGGCAGTTTCGGGGCGCAACCGCAGGCAGCGTAGCGCTGGAGAACCGGGCATTCTCGGCGATGCACCGCCGAGCGTCGAACAAGCTGAACGGTCGCTGCGTGTTTATGACGAGTTTCGCGCTTAATACTTGACGGCGACTTATCGCCCCACTTTGGGGGGCACTTGCAGCGCGAGCTATAGCTCGCAGCGCATGCCTGCGCAGTGAAAGATGCGACCACTGCGTCGCGAACTATGACAGGATGGCGTGCAATAGACGCTGCGATGGGCGAGAGCCGGGAATGTGCTCTCGCCCATCGTTTTCGCGACTACGACTACTCGTAGCGGAGCGCTTCTGCCACGGGCACCCGGGAGGCGCTGCGTGCAGGAAGGAAGGTCATGAGCATCGATGCTCCGAAGGCGATGGCGCAGATGATGGCGATGTTCAGCCACGGGACGACGAACGCCTGGCCTTCGATCTCGTCGCCCACGTCGCCGGTGGTGAAGAGCACCCAGGCAAGCGAGAGGCCGAGCACGAGCCCGATGAGGATCCCCGAGAGGGCGATGAAGCCGGACTCGAAGAGGAAGCTCAGGGCGACCATGCCGCGCTGATAGCCGATGGCACGCAGCATCCCGATCTGCTGGCGGCGTTCGACCACGGCCCGCGAGGCGACGACGCCAAGGGCGGCGATGCCGACGATGAGGCCGAGGCCCATGAAGCCCTGGAAGACGAGCAGGAACCCGTTCTGGATGGCCTGCTGTTCGTCGAGGAGCTTGTCGAGCGAGTCGGCGGACGCCTGGACGAGCCCGGCTTCCACGCTCTTCGCGTACTCCTCCGCGTCGGTGTCCGGGGTGAGCTTCAGGTAGTAGCGCTGCCCCTTCGAGTCGGGGAAGGTGTCCACGACCGTCTGCTTGCCGGTGATGATGCCGGACATGCCCTGGGTGCCGAGCTGGAGGAAGGTGTCGGCGGACTCGTCCATGACCCCGATGACCGTGACCTGGCTGGTCTTGCCCGTGCCCGGGTCGCGCAGGGTGAGCTGGAACGGCTGGAAGCCCTTGTCCAGCTTGTCGAGCGTGAGCATGTCATCGTCCTGGGGCGGGCCGAAGCCGTCCTGGCCGAAAACGGAGGCAGGCAGAAGGGCGAGCGTGGGGTCGGCGAGCATCGCCTGAACCACGGCGTCCTGCGAATTGTAGCCGTCGGCGTAGGTCTTGATCTTGATGTTGGCGTTCTGGAGGAACTCCTCGTTGGCGCCGTAGACGGTGTAACGAAGGAAGTCCTTCACTTCGCCGTCGGTCTTCTTCTGGTCGCGGTTTTCGACCTCGGTCTCCCACGGGTAGGTCGCGCGAAGTTCGCCGGCAGCCTCGACCTTCGAAGCGTCGGTGCCGGAGCCGCTCAACGCCGCGCGGATATCGGGGATGGTGTTGTTGCTGTTGATGTCGATGACATCGTCCCAGCCACCGCGGGTGTCGTCGTTGAGGAAGGCGTTGGAGAAATTGTGGTTCATGGTGGCCATCATGACGAGGGAGAACATGATCAGGCCGATCATGATCATCGTCATGCCGGTGCGGAACCTGGCCGTGAGCGGATGGGCGACGCCCGTCTTGAGGGCGGGCAGGATGCGGCCGAAGAAGCGCCCGCCGAGACCCGCGAGTGCCGGGAGCACAATATCGGCGTTGTAAACGACGATGAAGACGGCGGCAGTGACCATGACCATGCCGCTCAGGAAGAACATTTCGATGTCGCCGTTGAGCGGGCCGAAGATGGGCTCGTAGACCTCGCTCGGGAGGTACCAGAGGAGCAGGAGCACGGCGCTGGTGACCGTGAACGCCAGCCGCTCGGCGATGGCGAAGTAGCGCAACGTGACGGCGATCCAGAAGAAAATGAGCGACACGCCCAGGAAGAAGAAGAACGAGCTGTTGCGATCGAGGCCGGCGTAGGTCATGACCAGACCAGCGATGGCGAAGGCGGTGGCAACGCCCACGCTCCAGCCGATCCGCGCGCGGGTGTCCTGCAGGAGGGCCACCGCGAAGCCGACCGGCGAGACGATGAGGCCAAGGATGACCAGCCACGTCCGCATCGTCGCGGGCTTGCGGTCGCGCACGAAGCGGACGAGCCCGACGGCGATGAAATACCACGGCAGGATGAAGAACCAGCCGACGACCGGCAGGACGATGCCGAGGATCCACGGCCAGCGCGGGATGCCTTCGCCCTCGACACGATGCGACGCGTCGCGGGCGACGTTGGCGCCGCGGAGCAGGTAGAACCACGGGCTGATCAGCCCGACGATGATCATCGGGATGGCGAGGATGGCGCCGGCGGGGCCGAGCAGAAGGAACGTCAGGCCGACAGGCAGGGCCAGCGCGACGAGGCCGTTCAGGACGGCGCGGAGGTACCCGCGCGCGGTCGCCGATTCGGGGTTGATCGGCCGCGATTCCGGCAGGTCGCGGATGGCCGCCGTGATGTTCAGGCGGCTTGCGCGCCACGACGAGATGAAGATCACGAGGAAGGTGGCCATGACGCCGAGGCAGAAGGCCACGATCATGCTGCGCGGCGTGAAGTTGACTTCGAGGTCGAGGCCCAGGTTGTCGCCGGCGGCGGACTTGATGATCTGGACCATGAGCATGGTCACGCCGAGGCCCGCGACGAGGCCGACGAGGGCGGCGCCGAGGTCGTAGCCCATGCCTTCGGCGAGGAACGATTCGACGAGCTGGCGGCGCTTGGCGCCGACCGCACGGGCCATGCCCATCTCCGGCTTCCGCTCGGCGGCGAGCATGACAAAGATGAGGAAGATGAGGAGCACGCCGGCCGCAATCGAGAAGAGGCCGAAGACCACGAAGATGGTGGTGAAGGCGTTTCCGAAGAGCTCAGCGAACTCGAGCGCGTCCTGCTTGAAGGTCTGGACCTCGTAGGGCTTATCGCCCACGACGGTCTCGAGCTTTTTGGCGACGCGGTCGCTGAGGTCGGCGCCCGAGCGGGGACCGCCCGCATTCGAGACGGCGACGGCATCGGCGGTCGCGCCCTGGCCGGTGACGCGCATCATCTCGCCGAAGGTGATGGCGGCGCCCTCGGGCTGGCCGGTGTTGAGCGCCCCGCTGAGCACGGAGTTCGGCGTCAGCGCCTTCACGGTGAATTCGACGGGCTGACCGTGATAGAAGAGCAGGAGCTTATCGCCCACGCGGGCGTCGAGGTTTTCGGCCAGGTCCTTGTTCACGGCGATTTCGCCCGGGCCCAGGCCGACGTCGTTGCCGTCCACGTCCTTCAGGCCGCCAAAGGCGGGCATGTCTTCGGTGCGGAAGGCGACGATGTTCGCCATCGCCTCGTTCAGGCGGGTGCGGGTGTCCTGGACCGGCAACTGCTCGTTCAGGAACGGGGCGATCGCTTCGATGTCGGGATCGTTGGCGAGCTGCTGCTGCCATGAGTCGACTTCGGAGAGCGGGATGACCTGCTGGTCCTGTGGCGCGGCCTGCTTATTGGCGTCCCAGACGATGAGCTCGTCGGCTTCGCCGGCGATGCGATAGACCTCGTTCGTGACACTGCTGGTGAGGGTGTCACCGGTGCCGAACGCGGCGCTCATGATCAACGTCGAGAGCATGAGGCCGACCACGATGAGGGCGGTCTGCGCGGGCCGGCGCGGGATGTTGCGGATGCCCATCTTGAACATGACGGGGTTCCGCACGGCGATGAAGCCCACGAATAAGAAGATGGCTGCGGTGATGATGACGCACGCTATTGCGATGTACGTCATCGAAAGGCCGAAGAGGGAATTCATCAGGCAACGCCTCCGGCGACCGCCTCGACCATCTGCTGCTGGCTGTCTTCGCGGATGATCTGGCCGTCAGCCATATGGATGGTGCGGTGGCAGCGGGCCGCGACCTTGGGGTCGTGGGTGACGATGACCGTGGTCTGGTTGGCCTGCTGATTGAGCTCGACGATGAGGTCCATGATTTCGGTGGCGGTAGCGGAATCGAGGGCGCCGGTCGGCTCGTCGGCCCACATGATGGCGGGGCGGTTGACGATCGCGCGGGCAACCGTGATGCGCTGGCGCTGGCCACCGGAGAGCTGCGCGGGCCGCTGCCCGGCCTTATCGCGCAGGTGGACGCGGTCGAGGGCTTCGAGCGCCATCTCGCGCGCGAGCTTCGGCCTGGTGCCGGAGACGATGAGCGGCAGCTCGACGTTTTCCACTGCGGTAAGGACGGGCAAGAGGTTGTACGTCTGGAAGACGAAGCCCATGTCCTTCGCGCGGAACTCGGTCTTGCGGTCGTCGGCCATCTTGTTGATGTCGGTCCCTTCGATGAGGACGAGGCCGGAGTCGAAGTCATCGAGGCCCGAGAGGCTGTTCAGGAGGGTGGTCTTACCGCAGCCGGACGGGCCCATGATGGCGACCATTTCGCCGCGGCGGACCGAGAGGCTGACACCGCGGAGCGCGCGCACCTGGACACTGCCCGTGTCGTACGTCTTCACGACGTCGCGCGCTTCGATGACGATGTCGTCGCCGGGCCTATGGTTGTTCGAACTCATGCGATTCCTCCGGGAAGGGGCCCGCGTGCGGGAAGCGGGCAGGGTGCTCAGGGAAGGGGTGTACGGCAAGCGTACAAAGCGGCCCGTTCAGGCCGGCGAAAACAAGGGGACGAAGCGGCATCGCGGGGGGCGATGACTCTAGGTTTGCAGAGGATTTGCTAAAGAACCTCCGACCTACGACTGATTTTGTGTGGTCCGAGTCGCATATCGAATACGCGTTACGCCGAATTAATGGCGGTTGTTCGTATCTGTGATGCGAACCGGCGTGGCGGGACCGGAAGTAGTGGTCGGGGCCGGCGCGGAGGGAGTGGGGACTGGCTCGAATCATGCCGGGCAGTGTCGAACGGAAATGCGAAGGGAATATGAAGATGCGCGGGACAGTTTCGGCGAAATAGCGAATGCCCGGTTTCCAGTGTCCGGTGCGTGGGACCGGCCGCGGCAGGCGGATGGCCAGGGCCGTGCGCCGCGCTCGATTCGCGCCGCCCTACCCGACTTCCTTCAACATGCGTTCGAGCTCGGCGGTGGTGGCGCGCAGCTGCTGCAGTTCGAAGGCCGCCCGTTCGAGCTCGCTCGCGGTGCGACGCTGAGCCTCGGTCGCTTCGGCGGCGAGCTGGCGGTAGGCGTCTTCCCGGGCGACCGACATCTTCGCGCGCCAGGTGGCGAAGATCTGCCAGGCGATGACGATGCCGGCCGTGGTGAGCACCGCGAGGCTCCCGACCAGGAAAAAGGCGAGGTCCCAGGTCATTCCGTCGTTGTCCATTTACTCCTTCTCCTCGTTCGCGACGTGCGTGGATAGCGACTCGACCGCGCGGGCGATGCGCGCCGGGGTGAGCTCCAGTGCAAACGGTGTGACTTCGAAGTACTTCATCGCCTTGCCATCGTGGGAGAGCTCGAGCGCGCCGCGCACCAGGCCTGCGGCCTCGAGCCGCTGGAGGTGCATGTGCAGCAGCGGGCGGCTCATGCCGATCTCCCGGGCGAGCTGGCTGACGTACTCACGGTGGCCGGCGAGGGCCGCCACGACGCGCAGGCGGTGGGGGTTCGCGAGGGCCGTGAGGGTGGCCAGGAGCTCGTCGCCCGTGGGCTGAGGGCGGGTGTCCGTGCTCTCCGTCATGTGTAAGCAAAAACTTACATGCGGTAGCGGCCGCTGTCAACTGGAGGGCGCGCGAAACGGCCAGCGCCCGACTGCCACACGCGAGTGAGACGCGGGCAGCGAGGCGGCGCGGGAAGGGCTGAGCCTCAGACGACCGGGGCTATTCGATGACGGTGATCTCCATTTCGAGCTCGTTGCCGTCGCTGTCGAATCCCCAGGCGGCCCAACGCCGGGCCTCGGCGGGGATAGCCGTCTCGTCGAGGCGGTAGACGGGTACGAATTCGGGATAGAGCTCTTCGACGTGGTCCTTGCCCAGGCGCGCAGCTTCGGCGAGCGCTGCCTCCGCGGCGACGCAGATCTCTTCGACGTTGAAGCCCATTGCGCCTTCGGGGCGGTAGGGCGCGAGGTAGCCGAGCGCGGTGGTCAGCAGGCGGCGGACGCCGAACTCGTTGTTGCGGCGGACGTGAACCCAGGCCGCGGCGACCTGGATGAGTCCCTTGTAGAGGTCGCGGACCTCACCCTGCTCCTGCTGCCAGACCTCTTCGAGCGATTCGTGGCATTCGAAAAAGCGGTGGGTGTTGAATTCGTGGACGGCCTGGCGGAAGTTGCCAGGCACGGTGATGGTCTTCGTGACGGGGGCCTTGCGGCGGCGAGGGGCGGTTTCGGCCATGGCAACAGCCTAGCCGAAACGCGGGCGCGCGTGCGGGCAGGGGGGCTACTTCGTCAGCGCGGCGACGGCCGCATCGGCCTGGCGGCAGTGAATCTCTTTGTGGCGGGCCATGCCCCACACCCGCTCGTGGAGGGTGAGGCGCGACTCGCGGCCGGGGAGGCGAACGAGCGCAACGCGCTGCCACGCTTCGGGCGGCAACGCCGAGAACCGGGCGAGGAGCTCCGCGCGCTGCCGCTCGAACGCCGCGAACGACTCGGCGAAGGGGAGCCGGTCATACCGCGCCTTCTTCATCCGGGCGCGCGGCGAGACGTGGCGCCAGCTCGGCGACTCCTCCCCGAGAATGCGGGCGATGTGCTCGCCGTAGACATCGGACTGCGCGCGGATGTGCCAGAGGAGCTGGTTCAGGGACCATTCGCCCGGCGAGGGCGCAGTGGTCAGCGATTCGGCGGGAAGCTGGCGTGCGGCGCCTTCGAACCACCGAACCGTTTCGGCGAGGGACTCGATGAGGGCGGCGGGCTCGGCGTTGCGGTCCATCGGGGGACGGATGATACGCCCGAGCGGCGGCCGCGGCGCCACGCGCTCGCATCTCGCACCGCTGGCCTGCGTGTGCGCGAACGCGGCGGGCGTACGAGAATGGAGGCACCACGCCTTTCGAGGGGACGCCCCATGGCCCAAGCCATCGAAAAAGAGCCGGTCGTGATCGAGCCGGTCCGGGAGGACGCGGATGGTCATCACGGCCACGCGGAGGACCCGAACGCTGCGCCGATGCACCACGACATCCAGGAGCAGTTCAGCGCCTTTGCAGTGGTCCTTACGGGGGCTCTTCTGACGATTGCTATTGCGGCCGGCATCATCTTCGGGCTGGTGCTCGCGAACGACTAGTTCGAGCGCCGGATAAATTCAGCCGAACTTCACGTAAGGGTCCCGCACGGGAGCGGGGCCGTGTGTATGATCCGCCAATGGAGCCCCCCCAGGAATGCGTCGCAGCACCCGGCTCGCGGATTTTGCTGCGGGCCACCAAGTACGACGGAGCGGCACACTGGATTCAACCGTTCCGCGTCATCTCCGACGACGGCAACCTCCTGATCACGGAGTACCGCGCGCGGACGCCGATTTTCACGAGCCGCGGTGAGTTTCGTTCGCCCTACGACAGCCGGGTCTACTTCTGGCGTGACCGCTGGTACAACGTATTCCGGCTGTCGCGCCCGGGGTGCGATCTCGCGCTGTGGTATTGCAACGTCACGACGCCGCCCAGCTTCGATGGGTGCGACCTGACCTACGTGGACCTCGACCTGGACGTGGCGGTGCGGCCGGACGGCTGCATCGAGCTGCTCGACGAGGACGAGTTCGAGGAGCACCAGGTGAAGTACGGCTACACGAAGGAGGTGATCGCGAACGCGGAAGAAGCCGCGCACGAGGTGGCGGAACTCGCGCGCCGGCACGCGTTCCCGTTCAGCGAGGGATAGGGCCCGCGATTGACGGCGCGGGCGCGGGTTTCGAACAATCGATTCGTGGCCGCGTATTCCCCGCTCGTCATCGAGCACTTCGAACACCCCCGAAATGCCGGTGAGATGCCGGACCCCGACGGCGAAGCGACGACTTCGAACCCGGTATGCGGCGACCGCATGCGGGTGATGATCCGCGTGGAGGACGGCCGCGTGGCGGAGGTGCGGTGGCAGACGCGCGGCTGCCCGCCGGCGATCGCGACGAGTTCGTACGCGAGCGAGCTCGTGCAGGGCTGGTCGCTGGACGAAGTGGACGCGCTCACGCGGGAGCAGCTGGCCGACGGGATCGGCGGGCTGCCGAAGGACAAGATCCATTGCAGCGTGCTCGCGGCGGACGCGCTGCGGGCGGCGATTGCGGACTACCGGCGGCGGTCGAGTTCGACGTAAGCCGGGGGGTGGGTATGATCCCGGTTAAGGCGCCGTGCGCGCGAATGCTCTAGAGCCGGAGTCCCGATGCTTTCGTATCTGCCCTTCCTGATTAGCGCGAACAGCCTGGGGGTCATCCTCATGCTGGTGTTCCTCGGTTCGACGGTGATCCTGACGATTCCCGGATTCGCGTCCCGAGGCGGGCAGCAGGTGGCGTGGCTGGCAGCGGCAGGCTTCATCCTCACGGTCGAGCTCATCGTGTTCATCACCCTGGTTGTGCTGACGAGCCAGGGGGAGATTTTCCAATAGGGAGTACCCAGTACCGAGTACCGAGTACCGAGTACCGAGTACCGAGTAGCGCGTACGTAGTGCCCAGTGCCCGGTGCCCGGTGCCCGGTGCGGAGTCGGAGCCGCGACCGTCCGGGGGCGACCGGGCGAGTCATTGACCATCGTCGATTGCGAGGGCCGAGTGCCCCGTGCGAAGGGGGCGCGTGCGTTATGACATGCGCTCCCCATCGGTCGCGGTACTGACGGGATGGTGGCCGGCGGTGGCGCGGTCGATCCCGGAGCGGTGGCAGAGGGCGTCGATAAGCTGGTCTTTCAGCTGGAACCTCCAGGGATCCGCGTGCGGGGCAGCATAGCGGTACGGGTGCCGGCTGCTTGGACTGCCGGCTGCGCGAGGAGCCCGTATGATGGCGCGCATGCGGAGGTGGGCAGGATGACCGCCGTCCCGGCGAAGCCGCCGTCGTTGCTCTCGCGGGGCGTGGTGCTGGGCGCGCTGGCGCTGCTGGCCGTGGGTGTGCTGGTTGCGGTGGTCGTGGTTTCGCAACAGGTGGGCGGCGAGGACCTGCCGCCCGAAGCGCCGCCCTTCCAGGCACCGCAGCGCTCGGGGTATCCGCGGTTCGAAGTGCGAAGCGTGGCGAACGGCACGGCCGTGCTCGTCCCGGACGCGACGGGCGGTCAGTCGGTGGACCAGACGGTCGACCTGCCACTGGCGGGCGTGGCGGTCGAGCGGCTGCAGCGCCTTGGTCCGGGCGGCATCGCGGTCGGCGATTATGTCACGGTGATCGGCGTGCAGAACGACGTGCGGAACTTCAGCATCCGCTCGGTGGTGGTCCAGCGCGGGGAGCGGGAGTTGAACTCGGACGGGATCGCGGTGTCGCCGGCCGGGTTCGAAGGCTGGGAGGCTTCGAAGGAGAGGGAGGAGCGGTCCATCCTCTCGGGGCGAGTGACCGAGACGGACGGGTCGCACCTGGTGATCGAACGCGCGGCGGGGCCGGTGACGCTGGACCTGACCGAAGGGTCGGTGCTGTACCTGCTAGCCCCGGCCGACGCTAGCGGGGTGTCGGGCGGGGACCGCGCGGCGGTTCGGGACGCGGGCGGGACGAAGGGGATGCTTGTGCTGCCCGGGGAGTAAGGTGCGAAGGGGGCGGATTTACTCCACCGGTACGTCGCTCACTCTTCGGAGCATGAGGGCCGGGAAGCCGACGCCCGCGAACGAAAGCGCGCCGAAGCCGAGCAGGGGCAGCAGGAACTCGCCGAGCGTGATGTCGATGCCAGCATCTGTCTGCCCGGGGCAGTGCGAGCAGGGCCGATCGGGCGACACGCGGAGGGCGGTCGGCCGGGTGTTCGTGGTCGCTTACTCCGTCCGCAGGGCCCGCGCTTCGTTGGGGCCGGTGAGCTGGCGGGCGACCGCGACCAGGGCGGCGGCGCAGGAGGCTGCGACGAGCGCGGCGGCGCCGATGACCACCAGCCAGCGGGTCTGGAGCTGGAACGGGGGTTCGACGCGCGTGCCGGCTTCGGTGACGTCGAGGAACGAGAGCATCTGACCGCTCACGAAGAGCCCGAGGACGACGCCGGCGACCACGCCGAGCAGGATGACGACGCCATATTCGAGCGCAAGCATGCGGAGGACCTGGCCGCGGGAAAGGCCGAGCGCGCGCACGACGGCGAGCTCGACGCGGCGGCGGGTGACGCTGGCGAGGAGCTGCGTGATGAGCGCCACGGCGACCAGCCCGAGCACCGCCACGAACGCGATCGCGAGGATGCCGCTGCCGCCGGCCGCGATGAGCGGGTTGTCTTCGGCGCGCTGCAACTCGCGGGCGCGGGAAACGCTGCGCCCAAGGTTGAAGGGATCGGCCCGGAGCGCCTGTTCGAGCGCGGCTTCATCGGCGCCGGGGGCGAGGTCGAACCAGGCTTCGTTGGCGTCGATCTCCTCGGTCGCGAAGGGGCTGACAATCGCGGACCACTGGACGAGGGAGTCGCGGTCGACCACGACCACCGGGCCCTCCTCGCTCACGGTCGTGGGCAGGAGGTTGAACGAGCCACGAATGACGATCGGCACGAGCGTATCGATGCCGACCTGCAGGAGCGCGGTCGCGCCGGCGGAAAGGCCCGTGGTGTCGAGGAAGGAGCGGCTGGCAACCGCGGGTAATGGCGACATGAAGTTGTTGTAGTAGACGCCGCGCAGGCCGGTCGAAACGCCCTGGCGGAACGTGTAGCGGGCGCCCGTGGTCCCGGAGTGGGCGCCGTCGGGGCTGCCGACGAACTCGTCCTGGGTGCTGGCGCGGTCGGGCATCGTGGTCCAGGGCGCCTGGGCTTCGAACGTCTCGACCGGCGTGGCGTTGCCCGCGGCGTCGAGCGCCTGGATGTCATCGATGTAGAGGATGCGCTCGCCGGCGCGGTTCGTCGGCTCGGAGAAGGTGAGCGAGATGAGCTCGAGCGGCTGCTGGAGCGGCGCCTGGAACTCTGCCTCCAGCGGGGCGGCGAGCTGCTGCCACTCGCTGCCGGCCTGCATCTCGCCGAGGTCGATGCGGACGTACCGGCCCGTGCTGTCGCGGACGCCAGCGCGGACGTTCACGCCATCGAGGCTGTCCTGGGCGCGAACCCAGAGGGAGAGTGCCGCCGCGCCTTCGGGCAGGGGCAGCCCCTTGCGCAGGGGCGAGGGGTTCACCTCGCGAAGAACGTCGGGCAGGGGCGGGCCCGCGAAATCGTCGCGGTACCAGAGCATGGGGCCGGCGGTGTCGGCGTCAATGCCGAGGAGCTGGAACCCTTGCGAGGTCGTGCCGGGCGTCGCGAAGCCCGCCGTCGAGCGGACGATGACCGTGCCTTTTTCGACGCCGGGGAGATCGCGGACGCGGCGGTCGAAGTCGGCGGTCGAGAGGCTGGGGGCGCGGCCGGTGGCCGAGAAGGCGCGGAAGTCGGCGCCGGCCTGGTAGTTCGCGCGGTCGCGGTAGGACTTCTCGGTGGTGGTGGTGTAGCTGGCGGCGAAGGTGCCAACGGCGACGGCCATCATCAGCAGGAGCGCGAGCCGGGTGTACTGGCCCGAGTTGCGGACGAGCTGCCAGAGGCCGAGGGCCATCGCGGGGGCCGCGGCGACGCGGGCGGCGCGCGCGAACACCCGGAGGAGCAACGGGTTCAGGCGGAGGATGATGGCGGACGCCGCCGCGATGGCAAGCGCCGGTGATGCGAGCAGCAGGGGATCGGAGCTGACGCCGCCGGTCGCCGAGGGTTCGAAGACGGTGTCGCGCTGGCGGAGCTCGACGAGGAGCAGGATGGCGGCCGCCGCGAGCGCGAGGTCCAGGTAGTAGCGCTGGATGAACGATCGCCCGGGACGGGATTCGGCGCGGCGGATAGCGAGCGACCCGCGCATCGCGACGGCGACTACCGGCGCGAGAAGCGCCAGCAGGGCCAGCAGGACGCCCGCAGCTGCGAGCGCGAAGGACACCGGCAGAATGGTCACGGGAAGGAGGTCGCCGTTCGAGACGTTCGAGAACGCGGGCGTGACGCCGAGGAAGGCCGTGGCTGCGGCGGCGATGAACGGCGCGAGGAAGAGCGCCGGGATACCAAGGAAGAGGCCCTGGGCCGCGTAGATGCCGGCGATCTGCGCCAGCGTCGCGCCGCGGCTGCGGAGCAGGGCTATCTCCTGGGACTGGCGTTCGACCACGATGGCGGCGACGAGGCCGACGTAGAACAGGGCGATGCCGGTGATCTGGAGCAGGAGGATGATGAGCGGGGTTTGCTGGTAGTCGGCGGTCTCGCCGAAGGAATCGAGGGTGTCCTTGAGGGGGCTGAACGAGTAGACGCGGTAGGGCTCGAATTCGCGATAGAGCCCGACGAGGTCGTCGCGGGCGCGTTCGAAGTTGCCGCGGTTGAGCACGCCGACGTTCGCGAAGACGTGCCACTGCATGTCGGCGAGGTAGCCGGGATAGCGGCTGGCGAAGCCGTCGTAGATGGCCCGCTCGTCGGCGAGCATCGGCAC
>JBLNCO010000211.1:0-5349 GCA_050260715.1 Hyphomicrobiales bacterium
CAAGAGCCGGGCCGCGGTAGCGAATGCGCTCCGGCTGCTCGCGCTCGAATCGGAGATTCGCCGCAGCCTGGTGGCGGGCGAAATCACCGAGGGTCACGCGCGGGCCCTGCTCGGCCTGCCCGAGGGCCGCGCGCGCATCGCCGCCTGGCAGGAGGTGGTGAAGCGCCACCTGAGCGTGCGCGACACCGAAGCGCACGTCCGCCGGCAGCTCGCGGCGGTGCCCGCCACCACGAGCACCCCGGGCGCCCAGACGGCCCGCCGCGACAGCGCGATGTCCGATATCGAAGCGCGCCTGCGCCGGGCGCTGAGCACGCGCGTGTCGGTGCTGCCGCAGAAGAAGGGCGCGCGCATCGTGATCGAGTGCTACAGCCGCGAGGAGTTCGAGAGCGTCATCGCCCAGCTCCTCGGGGACGAGTACGAATGAGCGCCGAAGCGCGCCTGCGGGAACTTGGCATCGCACTCCCCGAGCCGCCGGCGCCAGCCGGGCTCTACGCGCCGACCACGCGGAGCGGCGCCCTCGTGTACGTTTCGGGGCAAATCCCGCTGGTCGGTGGGAAGGTCGCGCGCACCGGCAAGCTGGGCGAGGACGTGAGCATCGAGGAGGCGCAGGAGCTGGCGCGCATCTGCGCGATCAACGCGCTCGCGCTGGTGCGGCAGCGGCTCGGCTCGCTCGACAATGTCGCGCAGGCGGTGCGGGTCGGCGGGTACGTCGCGAGCGCGCCCGGGTTCACCCAGCAGCCGCAGGTCATCAACGGCGCCTCACAGCTCCTGCTCGACGTCTTCGGCGAGGCAGGACGCCATGCGCGGGTGGCGATCGGCGTAGCAGAGCTGCCGCTTGGCGTTCCAGTTGAGGTGGAGTTCCTTTTCGAAGCGCGCAGCTAACCCCCGATCCCCCGGAACCGCGGCCCTCTGTGGCCGCATGATTGGCCACCGAATTCGCCCCCGGGGGCACCGATTCCCAGGAGCCGCGGCCCTCTGTGGCCGCATGATTGGCCACCGAATTCGCCCCCGGGCACCCCGGACCCCGGCGCCGGAGCCGCGCCGCGCACGCGGACGCGGCGGCACCCGCGCGACGGTGTTCCCCGAAGGCGACCACGCCTTCGTGAACCGCAATCCGCGTTCGGAACGCGGTCGCACGGTGGCGCCGCGGTGGCTTCGCCCGCGGCTCCGGGATCGGGGCACGGCCGTTCCCGGGAGGGACGACGTGTGCCCGGTCATGCGCCCATGGAGGGGCGCGGCTCCTGGGACGGCGATGCCCCGGCAGGGACGGCGGGTGCCCGGTCATGCGCCCACGGAGGGGCGCGGCTCCTGGGACGGCGCGTCGCCGTGGCCCGGATCGCCCGTCGCCCGTTCGCCCGCTACAATCCGGGACATGACGCTCTCCGTGGACCCGGCGCGCGCGAAGACGCGCCTCGAACAGCAGCTCGTTCGCATCAAGTGGCTCCGGGGTACCGGCCCCAACCCGTTCGAATACGACCAGTGGAACGCCCGTACCACGGAGATCCTCAAGGCCCTCTACGGCGCCGATTCGCCAGAGGTCGAGCGGTACTTCGAAGCGACGGGCATCCGCGGCCGCCTACCCGGCGTCCGCGGGCAGGCCGAGAACATGACCCTGAACATTCACGGCCAGTGGGGCATCCTCGGGCGGCTCGAACGGGCGGAGCGTGTGCTGCAGGAGCTCATCGCCGCGCTTGGCCAGGCGCCTTCGGCCACCTGACCTACGCGACGGTCGGCGCAACTCCCGGGAATCGCACAGCGAGGTCTTCACGCAGTGCCGAGCGGCGGCGCCGGTGCGGTTCGCTGTCGAACTCCTCGGTCGTCATGATCAGCGCGTCCTCTCCGTCGCTGTAGTAACGCTTTCGTTCGCCCACTTCGTAAAACCCGAACTCGCGGTAGAGCGCCCGCGCCGATTCGTTCGACACGCGCACTTCGAGCGTGGCCACGTGCATGCCTTCGCGCTCGGTAAGGTCGAGGAGGGCGAAGAGCAGGAGGCGGCCGTAGCTCCGGCGGCGATGCTCGGGCCGAACCGCCACCGTCACGACGTGTGCTTCGTCGAGTTGCAGCCAGCTGCCCGCGAAGCCGAGGAGCTCCCGTTCGCCATCGAGCCCGGCGGCTTCGAGCACCACGTAGCGCGCCATGGCGTTGCGGGTCAGTTCGCGCTCGAACGCCGTCGGGGGCCAACCCGCATCGAACGACGCCCGTTCGATCGCCGTGACCGAAGGCACGTCGCGGGGCTCCATCGTCCGCACGAGCAGGGGCGGGCCAGCCTCCAGGCCGGGGGGCACGTCGTCCATCGATCCCATCGTAGCGAATGTTCTTATGCAGGCCGCGCGGCTGCCGATAGTGTCGATATGGGAGCAGAATTGCCGGTCGGGTCACCGATCACGGTCATCTGGCGCCAACCCGAGCCGGGCTCGCTGCCCGGTGTCCTGCAGCGGCTCGATGACGTTGCGGTGGTGGTCGATATGGCGGGCGCGGCGCCGTGGCCGCCGGGCCAGGAGGTGCTACTGGTCGCCGGCGAGCTCGGGCACCGCATGGTCGCGAAGGCGGCGTTCGCCGGGCCGGACGGAGAGGGTGTGGCGTTCACGGTGACCCGCCCCTTCCTGCCCTTCGACGCCCGCGGCCAGACGCGCTATCCGCTTTCGGCGAGGACCGAGGTGCGTTCCGTGCTCGGGCAGTCGCGCACGCCGGGCCAGGTGCTGGATATCTCGCTCGGCGGCCTCGCGGTCGAAGTGACAACCCGCCCGGGCGGAAAGACGGTCGAAGTGCCGCTGCAGTACTCGGGGTATTCGGCGACGCTGCCGTGCGAGGTGGTGGGCGTGAACGAAAACGGCCCGCGGCCCGTGTTGCACCTGAAGTTCCTGCCCCTCACGGCGCCACAGCAGGCGTTCGTGCGGTTCGTGCTCGCCGGTCTCGAAAGCCAGTACGAGCGGCTGCCAAAGGCATCCTGACCTCCCGGTACCGGGTCGCACCGTTTCGCCGCCCGGCTCATCGCCGCTCCTTCTGCCACGGGCCGCTTGGCGCTCATTGGCCGCTTCCTCGAACACTTGTTCGAATCCCACACGAGGAGGCTGCCCACATGGCCCTCACCCTCGCCGAGGCGAGCAAGCTCAGCAACGACCAGCTCGTCGCCGGCGTCATCGAAACCATGGCCGAAGAGAGCCCGGTGCTCCAGCGGCTGCCGTTCATCGAAATCGTCGGCAACGGCCTGACCTACAACCGCGAGAACGCCAGCCCGTCCGCCGGCTTCTACAGCGTCGGCGACACGTGGACCGAATCGACGCCCACCTTCACGCAGGTCACCGCCACCCTGCGCATCCTCGGCGGCGATGCTGACATCGACAATTTCCTCAAGTCCACGCGTTCGAACATCCAGGACCTCGAGGCGGCGATCGTCCAGCTGAAGGCGCGGGCGGTGCAGGCGCTCTTCGACGACACCTTCATCAACGGCGACGAGAGCAGCGATGCCGAAAGCTTCGATGGCATCGACAGGCTGACGGCCGCGGGCCAGGTGGTCTCGATGGGCACCGATGGCGCGACGCTCACGCTCGAAAAGCTCGACGAGCTCATCGACACGGTCCGCGGCGGCAAGCCGGACCTGCTGCTGATGAGCCGCCGCAGCCGCCGCACGCTGAACGAGCTTGCGCGGTCGGTGGGCACGTTCCTCGAGGCGGACCGCGACGCCTTCGGGAACATGGTCCAGTTCTACGACGGGGTGCCGATCGGCATCAACGACTACATCAGCGACGCGCAGACGGTGGGTGCGAATAGCGACTGCAGCACCATCTACGCGATGCAGTTCGGCGAAGGCGGGCTGAGCGGGCTGACGGCACCGGGCGGGCTCACGGTCGAGCGCGTCGGGAGCCTGGAGACGAAGGACGCCTCGCGTATCCGGGTCAAGTGGTACGCCGGGCTGGCGCTGTTCAACACGCTCAAGCTCGCGAAGCTCACGGGCGTCCGGGCGGCGTAGCCCTCCCGCCGCCGCGCCCAACGCAACGCCCTCCCGCGTCCTCCCGGGAGGGCGTTCCCGCGTGGTGCGCAGGAGTGTTCACGCTAATGGTATTTTCTATCCATTCCATTGCCAGGACTGTCTTCCTGCCGCTACTGTTCCGAACAATCGTCATGAAACAGTTCTCGCGAACGCATAGGATTACGGTGGTCTGTCTGATCGTGCTGCTCGTCTTAGGGGTGGTCACCGCAGTTTCGGCTCAGACCGGCGGCGAGCAATACCGCTCCGAGGATCTCTTCCGCGGCAAATCGCTCAATGAACTCGATGCCATCGTGCAGACCATCAGCAGCGAGTCGGAGCGGAAGATCATCGAGGCGACGCAGGATTTCCTCGCCAGGGGCGGCGCTCCCCGTACGCTCCGGCGTGTTGACCAGCTATCCATCGCAGCTCTGCCGGCGCGGACGTTCGATGAAGCCCGTGGCGAAGAGCGATCTCATCGTCTCGGCTGAGGTGCTCGATGTGGATTTCGCCGGGCCGCGCTCGAAGGGAATGGGCGGCAGCCTGGTGACAATCCGCGTGCTCGATCGCATCAAAGGCGAAGCCCCCGACACGCTGGTGATCGGGCAGGCGGCGACGATCGAGATCGATGCCGAAGGCCAGTCAGCTACCGGACTGGTGCTGGTTCGACCGAGTTCTCGCCCCCGCTGTTCCGCGGGGACCGGGCCATCCTGTTCCTCGTGAAAGGCGCGGACTCGGGGTACTACTACCCCCTGCCGTTCGTGGGCCAGTACCGTGACAACGCGGGCACTGTCGACGCGGTCGGCGGGAACCCCTTCGCGGCCGAGCTCGACGGACTGACCGTGGCCGATGCAACGGCCAGGATGCCGGCCGCGGTGGCAAAGTAGTCACCAGGCGCCGCATCACACGATAGGGCGTTTCGGACCCGGCAGTCCGCTTGTATGTGCCGGTGTCACTCCACCGGCTCTCACGGGCAACCAGACTCAGGGCCGTTCCCGGTACTAGACTGGCGTTGATGGCCGAGACCGACTGGCTGGCGCGCGCACGGGAGCTGGCCGCGCGTTTCGCCGAACGCGCCGCCCGCCACGACCGCGAAGGCAGCTTCCCCTTCGAGAACTTCGAAGAGCTGCGCGAGGCCGGTTTCCTCGGGCTGACCGTGCCCGAACGGTTCGGGGGCGCCGAGGTCTCGCTGAGCACGTTCCTGCGCGTGCAGGAGACGCTTGCCGCCGGCGACGGTTCGACCGCTTTGGCGCTGAACATGCACCTCATCCGCTTCGGCCCCGAGCGCGAATCGCCGACCTACCCGCCGGAGTGGTTCGAGCGATTCTGCCGCGGCGCGGTCGAGCACGGCTGGCTGGCGAACACCGCGGCCACGGAAGAAG
>JBLNCO010000212.1:0-10323 GCA_050260715.1 Hyphomicrobiales bacterium
GATGTCGCGGAGGTTGTTGACAACGAGGATCATCGTGACGGTGCAGCCCATGGGTAACGCCGCCAGCCACGCGACGCCCGAAACCTCGCCGGCCTGGACGTAGTACGTGCCCGCGACCGCCGCAAGCCCGAAGAAGACGAACGTGAACAGGTCGCCCAGCGCGTGGTAGCCGATGGGCCACGGGCCGCCGGTGTAGATGATGGCGGCGACGATGCTCGCGAGCCCAACCGCGACGATCGGCCAGCCACCGACGGCAACGAGATAGATGCCCGCGAGAAACGCCACGCCAAACGCCGCCCACATGCCCGCGAACACCTCGCGCTGGGTGAGCAGGCCGAGCTGCGTGACACGCGGCGGGCCGAGCCGCTCGGCGGTATCGGCGCCGCGCCGGAAGTCGAAGACATCGTTGGCGAAGTTGGCCCCGACCTGGAGCGCGAGCGCACCGACGAGCGCGGCGACCGCCGGGAGCAGACGAAACTCGCTATCGCCAAGCGCCGCGCCCGTACCTACGGCGACGGGCGCCATCGCCGCGGGCAGCGTGGGCAGTCGCACCGCGAGCTTCCACGCCTGCAGGCGCGTCGCCGGTGGCCGGGCTGCGGCCGCCGTCATCGCCGCACCGCCGTGATGGACTGGGCGGCGCCGAACATGTGGGACTTCTTTCGGATCCGTTCGAAGCCCGCGTCGCGCAGCATGCCGAACAACTCCTGTTCCGAAGGGAGATAGACCGCCGATTGCGGCAGGTACCGGTACGCCGACCGGTCGCTCAGCAGCCCGCCGATCACCGGCACGACGCGGTCGAAGTAGAACGCGTGGCCGGCGCGCACCAGGCGCCCGCGCGGGCGGTCGACTTCGAGCAGCCCGATCCGGCCGCCCGGTTCGAGCACCCGCGCCACCTCATCGAGCACTGGCGGGATCGACGCGAAATTCCGCAGCGCGAACCCGGAGACCACGACCGTGAGCGACCTGTCGGCGAGCGGCAGGCGGAGCGCGTCGGCCTGCACCAGCGCGACGGGGTAGAGGTCCCGGTGGGCCGCGGCGCGGAGCATTTCGTGCGCGAAGTCGAGCGCCACGACGTCCCGCGTGCGCACGCGAGCGAGCGCGGCGAAATCGCCCGTGCCGCAGGCGAGGTCGAGCACCCGTTCGCCGTCGGCGATGGCGAGGCGTTCGACGAGGTCGGCGCGCCAGCGCTGGTCCATCCGGCCGGTCATGACGCGGTTCACGCGGTCGTAGTCGCGCGCGATGCGGTCGAACATCCGGCGGACGGCTGCGGGCTTGTCGTCGGGAGCGGGGAGGGCGGTCACGATGCCAGTTTCGCAGGGCCGCTCGTTATGGGGTGTAAGGCGCGCGGCCGGTGGGCGCGTGCAGAGCCGATGTCAGGGAAAACCCCCGAATCTGGTGCTTCACTTCCGGCTCCGCCATTCCGATATTCAGGGTACTGAGGATCGTTGCGGGGTACACCGGTGGACGAGGTCACGGATTTCCTCAAGCTGCTCGCCGACCCGGACGCGCTGCAACTCATGTTGTTCGCGTGCCCCGACGGCGTCGTCATGACCGACCCGGTGGGCCGGGTGGTGCTCTATGCCGGTGCGAGCGAAAGCATTTTCGGCTTCGCACCCATCGAGGTCCTGCGCAAGGATGTGAGCGGGCTCTTCGCCACCGCCGATGGCTACGCCCACTTCCGCCACCGCCTCGAGCACGATGACCGCCTCACGAACATGGAAGTGATGGCCTGCCGCAAGGACAGCGGTCCCTTCGCGGCCGCGATCTCGGCGGCCGTCCTGCGCGACCGCTACGGCAGCCCGGTCGGCACCGTGATGTATGTCCGCGACCACACGAAGGTGCGCGGCATCGAAGAGGCGCTGCGCAAGAACAACCGGCGCCTGAACGCGCTCGTGCGAACGCTGAACCACGTCGCCCAGCACGACCAGCTCACCGGCATGCTCTACCGCGGCAGCGCGATCGAAGCCGCCGAGGCCGCGATCCTCTCCGCCGGCCTCGATAACACCTCGTTCGGCGTTGCCCTGTTCGACCTCGACCACTTCAAGTCGGTGAACGACTCGTACGGCCACCTGGTCGGCGACGAAGTGCTGGCGGCGCTCGCGGGCGTGCTGCGCAGCGCGGCTCGGCAGGACGATATCGTCGGGCGCTTCGGCGGCGAGGAGTTCATCGCCTTCCTCCCCGGCGCCGGCATCGAGGCCGTACGCAACTTCGCCGAGCGCGTGCGCGTGGCCGTCTCGAACGCGAGCATCACCGTCGGCGATGCCGCCGACATCGCCGTGACCGTGTCGGCGGGCGTCTCGGCGATGCCCGGGGGCGCCGACACCCTCGAAGAAGCTATCCGGCTCGCGGACGATCGCCTGCTTGCGGCGAAGCGCGCGGGCCGCAACCGCGTGATCTGGACCGATACCGAAGAGGAGCAGCCGGCAGCGTGAACGACACAGCTGACATCGACGCCCGGAACCGCTTGCGCGTGATCGTGAACCGCACCGCCGAGCTCACGCCGCTGCGTTCCGTCGCGGCCAAGGCGATTTCGCTGGCCGAAGACGAACGCACGGCCGCGATGGACCTGGCGGCCGTGCTCAGCTCCGACCAGGCGCTTACAGCGCGCCTGCTTCGCCTTTCGAATTCGGCCTACTACGGCTATGCGCGCCGCATCAGCAACGTCCGCGAGGCCGTGATCCTGCTCGGAATGCGCACGGTCCGCTCGGTTGCCATCACGTCGGGCATCATCGATTCGTTCCAGGAATACGAGCTCGGCGACTTCGACCAGGACCTGTTCTGGGCCCACAGCGTGACCGTGGGCATCGTCGCCGAGACGCTTGCGCGCGAGACCCGCGTCGCCCGGCCCGAGGACGCCTTCACGGCGGGCGTGCTGCACGACGTCGGGAAGCTCGCGATGCTGCTCTGCGAACCCGAACCGTTCGCCGAAGTCGTGGACCTCGTCGTGCACGAGGAGATGAAGTTCATGGACGCCGAGCGGGCGGTGTTCGGGCTGACGCACCCGCAGGTGGGCGCGCGCCTGGCGCAGCGCTGGAAGTTCCCCGAGCCGCTCATCGCCGCAATCCGCGACCACCACACCGAACAGCGCTCGCCGAACATCGAAACGCTCGCGCAGGTGGTAGCGGCGGCCGACCTCGCCGTGAACCGCGAGGGGCTCGCTGCCGGCTTCGACTGGACCGCCCGCCCCGAACGCCACCCAAGGGAAGCGCTCCCGCCGCGCGCCGAACAGGCTCTGGGCAAGGTCCACGGCGGGATGCGCACGCTGGAGCAGAAAGCTCGCGCCTTCCTTCGTCACGTCAGCACGCGGCCACCGCGCTGGTATGCCGGCCGCGAGATGGAGGGCGATGACGAAGCGCCGGAGGTTCGGCGCGTGGCCTGATGAGCAGGCGAATTCGGCCGAACTTCAAGGTGAAGGGCGAGGAACAAATGTCAGCCGCAGAACCCGAACAGCAACCGACGAACGGCCGCAAGCTCGCGGTCCGGATTACCAGCTTCGTGCTCTGGGGAGCGGTGCTCGCATTCCAGATCGCACAGACCGTTGCTAACCCGAACGTGCTGAACATCGTGGTCACAGCGGCCTTCGTGCTGCTGTTCGCCGCGGTCAACGCGCAGCTCTTCCTCGTCCGCTGGCTCGGACAGCGGCGCTGGACGCGGCTCACGGCGCGCCTCCATGGTTCGGCCTACCTGAGCGAGCTGGAAAACCTGCCCAACCGCAACTACCTGCTCTCGGAGCTGCGCCGCGAAATGCCGCGCGCGCGCGCCAACGGCACTCCGTTCGTGCTCATCGTGCTCTCGCTCGATACGCTCGACGAAGTGCGGCAGCGCCGCGGCGACGAGTTCGCCGACCGCGCGATCAGCGGCCTCGCGAGCGTGCTCAAGCGCTTCACCCGCACGTCCGACTTCATCGCGCACCTGGGCGGGCACCATTTCTGCGTGATGCTGAACGAATGCCGGTTCGAGGACTCGTTCATCTACCTGCAGCGCGTCCCGGGCACCATCGCCGTCAGCGACGGCCGGCGCATGTTCGAAGTGCCCGTCAGCGCGCGCGTCGCCGAATACGACATGGAAGCGCTCTACGCCACCGACGTCCTCCGCGACGCGGAAGAGGCGAAGCCGCTCCGTCGGAAGGAACAGCAGCGGTTCGGCAGCGAAGCGGCGTGAGGGGGCTATTAGCTATTAGCTATTGGCTGTTAGCAATGCCTTCCTGGTGGCGAGCCACTCATGTGCGCACGGGCACAGCAAAACCACCCGCGTTTACTCCCAACTTCCACCGTGACGGGACGAAGCCAATAGCTAACAGCTAACAGCTAATGGCCAACTTCCCAGTGCCTTCCTGGTGGCGAGCCACTCATGTGCGCACGGGCACAGCAAAACCACCCGCGTTTACTCCCAACTTCCACCGTGACAGGACGAAGCCAATAGCTAACAGCTAACGGCTAATGGCCAACTTCGCAGTGGCTATTAGCTGTTAGCAATGCCATTTCGGTGGCGAGCCAATCAGGCCTGGAGGGGCACAGCCTAATCGCTTGTGTGCGCTCTCAACTTCGAGCGGCAACGACCGGAGCTAATAGCTAATAGCCAACAGCCAACTTCCACCGGGCACCACCGAAGCTAACAGCTAACAGCTAATAGCTAACAGCCAACTACGCCTGCACTTGCTGGGTTACCCGGAGCGGGAACGTTGCGAGCACTTCGTAGACCGCGCCGCTTGGGGTTAGGCGGCTGCGCATGAGCGAGACGTGCGTCGTGCGCCAGGAGCTCTGTGGTACTTCCGTCTTGCCGACTTCGACTTCGATCTCGGCGCGCTGGCGCGTGGACACGTCGTCGCGGACGCGGCCGAGCGTGAGGTGCGGCCGGAAGGGACGCCGTTCGGGTTCGAACCCGACCACCGCGAGGGCCGCGTTGACCGCCCGCACGAGCGCTTCGAGGCGCAGCACATCGCCTGCAACGCCGACCCACATGATGCGCAGGCCTTCGCGCCCACCGAAGGTGCCGATGTTCGAGAACTCCAGCTCGAAGGGGGAATGGCCGACCACTGCCTCCTGGATGGCCAGCTTCACGGCGGGGAGCTGCTTTACCGGCACTTCGCCAAGAAACTTCAGCGTGACGTGGATGCCGTCGCTGCGTATCCAGCGGACCGCGTTACCGCTGCGGGCCCGCAGGTCAGTGATGAGTCCGTCGATCGATTCCTTGACGTCCTCAGGCACTTCGCAGGCTACGAAAAGCCTGACGTGGTCGGGTTGGGTGTTCATGACGACCGTTTATCCGCGAACAGGGTATCGGCGTTGCCGCCGCAGACAGCTTCCGCAACGTCGCTTTCGAGGAGCGCAGTCAGGCAGTGGACCTGGCGGGCAGGCGAAAGCAGCGGGAAATCCGAGCCAAAGAGCACGCGCTCTGCACCGGCGAGGCCGACGAGGCGCGTAACACTTAATTCATCATACAGCAGCGAAGCGGCCGCCGTATCGAACCACACGTTGCGAAGTGCGTCCCGGATTTCCGGCATCTGAACAAAGAAGGGCAGGCCGCCGCCCAGGTGCGCGGCGATCATCTTCGTCCCGGGGTGCGCTTCGGCGAGCGCGCAAAGTTCGACGGGGCCGATACCCCCGCGCTTCCCGGGATACGCGTGACCCACGGGCTCGCTCACGTGCCAGAGGAGGACCGCGCCGTGCGCCGCCGCCAGCTCGCAGAGTTCGTGCGCCGCGGGCCCGAGCGGGTCCCAGCCCTGGTTGTGGGGCCGCAGCTCGCCGAAGCCCCTGGCGCCGCCGGCGAGCACCGATTCCGCGGCCCTGCGCCAGCCGCCGTCCGCGAGGTTGAGCGTCGCGAACGGCACGACGCGCCCGCCCGACCGCACGGCCGCGTCGAGGATGTACGCGTTCTGCCGCGCGGCGTGCCCGGCGTTCGCGAAGGCGAATCCGGCGGCCACCGCACGGTCGATGCCCGCGGAGTCCATAGCCCGGAGGAGGTCTTCGAACGTGGCCATCTTCGCCTTCGGGTCGCCGTACATCTCGGCGAAGGGGGCATCGCGCGCGGCAAGTGCCTCGCGGGTCTCCCGCTGGGCCGGGTCGAAAATGTGGGTGTGGGCATCGAACAACAACGCACACGGATGCTACCAGAGCACGGTGCGCTGCCGGGCGAGCCGCCGTTGAGAATCCGTCCCGCCACGGCAGCTATGAATCGTCTCGTTACCAAGGTAGAGTTCCGGCCATGACGCTGCCGCCTGTCCGGCCCGAAGTCGCGGCCATCGCCGCGCAGCTCATCGAATGGCGGCGTGACTTCCACGCGCACCCCGAGTTGTCGTGGAAAGAAGAGCGCACGCAAGCGGTCATCCTCGAACACCTCCAGCGGCTCGGCTTCGCCAGCGTCGAACCGATCGCAGGCACGGGAGTCGCCGCGCTGCTCGAGGGTTCGCGCCAGGGGCCAACGATCCTGTGGCGCGCCGACATCGATGCCCTGCCCATCCCGGAGCGCAGCGGACTGCCGTTCGCATCGAAGAACGAGGGCGTGATGCACGCCTGCGGCCACGATTGCCACATCGCGATCGCGCTCGGCATGGCAACGGTGCTCGCGGCGCAGCGCGACCGGCTCCGCGGGAAGGTGCGCTTCCTCTTCCAGCCTGCCGAGGAGCACTCCGGGGCGGCCCAGCGCTGCGTCGCCGAGGGGGTGCTCGAAGCGCCGCGCATCGACCGGGTGCTCGGGCTGCACATCAGCGCCGACGTACCGATCGGGTGGATCAATGTCGCGCCGGGCCCGTTCTTCGCCGCGCCCACCGCGTTTCGCATCGTGATCGAAGGGCGCGGCGGGCACGCGGCGGCGCCCCACCAGTCGGTCGATGCGGTGGTGGTGGCAGCGCACGTCATCACCGCCCTGCAGACGGTCGTGAGCCGGTCGGTCCCACCGAACGAGACCGCGGTGCTCACCGTGGGCAAACTGCAATCGGGCTTCCGCGGCAACGTGATCGCCGAATCGGCCGTGATGACGGGGACCATCCGCACCTACCGGCCCGAGCTCATGGAGCTCATGCTCGAACGGGTCGAGTCGGTGCTGGCGGGCGTGTGCGCAGCCTTCGGCGCCACGTTCGACCTGCGCCACAACACCAGCTGCCCGCCGCTGTACAACGACGCGAACCTGGCGAAGTACGTCGCCGACTCGGCCTGCCGGTACTTCGGGCCGTCGAGCGTCGTCAGCTCGCCATCGATGGGCGCCGACGACATGAGCGTTTACCTCCAGGAGCGGCCGGGCTGCTACTTCTGGCTCGGCGCCCGCAACGAAGCGAAGGGCATCGCCGGCCGCCACCACGACCCCGGCTTCGTCATCGACGAAGACGCCCTCGCGCCGGGCGTCGAGTTCGGACTCCGCCTCATCGAGGGGCTCCTGAAGTGAACTGCCGATTTTCGATTGCCGACTGGCGATTCCGGGGCGCCACTCGTTGCCGCCGCCCGCATCTCATCCACGCGGCCGCCGGGAAGTCGCGCGGACCGGCCGACAATCGTCGATCGCCAATCCCTACTCGACGAGCGCGGGCGCGAGCGGCTGCGATCCCGCGGCGGGCATGACCGCCCGGATGGCCGGCCGCAGAAGGATGATGAGCGCGGCCAGCACGAGCATGATCCAGCTCAGCAGCGGCACGACGAGCTCCAGGCTCGTGACCTGTGCGAGCGCGCTGATGGGCAGCACGCCAACCATCGCCAGGCCCATCGCGAGCGGGAAGAGCCCCATCACGCGGCCGCGCATTTCGTCGGCGACCACGTGCTGCACGATAGTCGAAGCCGTGACCATGGTGCCGACCACGCAGAACCCAAGCGTGAAGTTCGCGGCCACGGTCACGGGAATCAGCCGCGAGTGCCCGAAGACGATGGCCGAACAGGCAAAGCCGAGGGTCATCACACAGATGGTCAGGCCCCGCTGCGGGAGCTCGTGGCGAACGGCGAACACCCAGGAGGCGAGAAACGCGCCTATCCCCCACGTCATGGCCATGAACCCGAAGCCGCGCTCGCTGAGGTCGAGCACCTCGGTCATCCAGAGCGGGCCGAGGTTCGCCACGCCCGGCATCCCGACGACCTGGAGCGTGAGCACGAGCGCCATCACGCCGAAGATCGTGGAGTCGCGGACGCTGTAGGCGAGGCCGTCGCGGATATTCCCGAGCAGCGAGACATCGCGGCTCGCGTGGCCCGCGCTGCGGTAGCGCAGGGTCGCGATCAATGGGATGACCGCCAGCCAGACAACCAGCGTGCCCGCATAGACCGGGCCAGGCTCGAAGAGGCTGTTCAGGATGCCAGTGACGGGCAGCATCACCGGGAAGGCCAGCTGCAGGGCGATCATGTTGAGGCTGATGGCGTTGGCCAGGTGATCCATCCCCACGATGGTGGGCATCGAGGCCGAGCGTGCGGGCATGTCGATCGACATGTTCCCGGCCGCGAAGAACGTGAAGATGGTCAGGACGAAGATCGTCCCCTCGCCGAACGGGTTCGTGAGCATGAGCAGCGCGATCACCGCGTTCAGGGCAAAGGCGTTCGATTCGCACCAGAGCAACACCCGGCGGCGTTCGAAGCGGTCGGCGATGGCCCCGCCGACGAGGCTGAAGGCGAGCATCGCGCAGCCGCGGCTGGCCGAAATGAGGCCGACATAGAGGACGTCGCGGTCGGGATAGTTATCCTGCACCCAGAACACCTGGGTGAGGAACTGCAACGGCATGACCATGCCAACGAGCGTCGAACCGAGGAGCAGCAGCCGGTAGTCGCGACATGCGAGCGAGCGTACGGAACGGTGCCTTTCGAAAAACGACCGCGAAACCATCGCCGAAATATACTCCGCGGACGAGTGAAATTGGGAGGCGGATAAGCGGCTGAACGTCGCGGGACGAGAGGGTCCCTTCTCAGGACGCACGTAACGAAATCACCGGGGAATTCGGTCGCGCGTGAAACCCCTAACGGTTAACCCGAGCTTTCGATGCGTTCGTTATCCGAATGCAAGGCTGATCCGCCAGATTTGCAATGTGTCCTAAGCAACGATGTTGCGAGGATAGTCCGGTGATCCTTTTGGTTCACCATCGTGCGTCGTTTCGCCGGGTGCTGGCGGCGGCGCTGGCCCCTCTGGGCCTCGCGGTGGTCGCAGCCCCTTCCGCAGAACAGGCGCTGGCGCTCATCGATGAGGACGGCCAGCATTTCGCATTGCTCATCACCGCGCACGTGCTGCCGGGGCTGGGGGGCGTCGAACTGGCGCAGCGCTTCCGCGAACGGTTCGGGCCGTCGCCGGTGATTATCACCTCGGCCTATGCCGCCCCGCCGAGCGGTTCGTGCGACCTGTTCGTGCGCGAGCCGTTCGATGTCGAGCAGCTCGCAGAGACGGCCCAGCAGATGCTCGTGGCGTCGAGTGCCGCGGCCTGCCGCGCGTGGCGCTGAACCCCACCACCCGCGCTGTCCTTTCGAGGCCGCTAACATGCGCGAGCCGCCGGGGACCCGTCCCTTCGCCGGCAGCGCGCCTGGCGCGCGGTGTGTACCCTTAGGCCGTGTCTTCCGAGGAACGCTTCGTCAGCGCCACCGCGACCGTCGACGACGCCGAGGTCGAGCGCTCGCTGCGGCCGCGTGCGTTGGCCGACTTTCCCGGCCAGGACCGCGTGAAAGAGAACCTCCAGATCGCCATCGAAGCCGCGAAAGGCCGCGATGACGCCCTGGACCACCTGCTGCTCTACGGGCCGCCCGGCCTGGGGAAGACGACGCTCGCGAACATCGTCGCCCAGGAGATGGGCGTCGCCATCCGCACGACCAGCGGCCCCGCCCTCGAACGGCCCGGCGACCTTGCGGCGATCCTCACGAACCTCAAGGAGCACGACATCCTCTTCATCGACGAGATCCACCGCCTCACGCGGCTCGTCGAGGAGATCCTCTACCCCGCGATGGAGGACTTCGCGCTCGACCTCGTCATTGGCAAGGGGCCGGGCGCGCGCTCGGTGCGGCTCGCGATGCCGAAGTTCACGCTCATCGGTGCGACCACCCGCTACGCGATGGTCAGCGCGCCGCTCCGCGACCGCTTCGGTTCGGTCTACCGCCTGGAGTTCTACGACGCCCCGACGATCGCACGGATCGTGCGGCGTTCGGCCGGGATCCTCGGCGTTGCCCTGCCCGAGGACGCCGCCGCCGAAATCGCACGCCGTTCGCGGGGCACGCCGCGCATCGCGAACCGCATCCTGCGGCGGGTACGCGACTACGCGCAGGTGCGCTCGGCCGGCATGGTGACGCTCGAGGCCACCCGGGCAGCGCTCACGCTGCTCGATATCGACGAGCTCGGGCTGGATGAGACCGACCGGGCGGTGCTGCGCTGCATCAT
>JBLNCO010000213.1:0-5763 GCA_050260715.1 Hyphomicrobiales bacterium
GGGCGCCCTACCAGCGCAACCTGACGGTCGGGCTGGGGCTGGTCGGCGACACGTTCGAGACGAGCATCACGTGGGACCGCTGGCCGGAGTTCGATGCACGCGTGCGGGAGGCCGTGACGGCGGCGCTCCACGAGGTGTGCGGCGGCGGGACACTGAGCTGCCGCTTCACACACGTGTATCCCGATGGCCCGGCGCCCTACTACACGTTCCAGGGGCTCGGGCGGCGCGGCGCCGAACTGGAACAGTGGGCGGCGATCAAGCGGGCGGCGTCCGATGCGGTGATGGCGGGCGGCGGGACGATCACGCACCACCACGCGGTGGGCCGCGACCACCGGCCGTGGTACGACCAGCAGCGCCCGGAGCCGTTTGCGGCGGCACTCCGGGCGGCGAAGCGGACGGTGGACCCGAACGGGGTGTTGAACCCGGGGGTGCTGATCTGAGTACGGAGTGCCGAGTACCGAGTGCGCAGTGCCCAGTGCCCGGTGCCCGGTGCCCAGTGCCCAGTGCCGGGGGCGGAGTCAGAGCCGCGACCGCCAGGGAGCGTCCGGGGGTGATTAAGCGAGCAGAGTCATTGCCGATTGACGATTGGCGATTGGCGACTCCGTGGGGACGTCGGTGGCCGGGCAATGTGGGCGGGAGCGAGCACGCCTGATGCCGTGCGCTCCTTATCAGTCGCGGTACTGACCGGGGCGTGCCCAGGGGAACGGGTGGTCCGGGAGGGGCCGGTTGGTGGCATGTCCAGCGGCCGCGGTTGGCCGCAGCTCCTGGGCCCGGTACTCGGCACGCCCCAGTGCACCGGGCACTGGGCACCGGGCACTCCCGGGGCCATGCGGCGGCCGCGGTGGGCCGCGGCTCCGGAGCGCGTTGGCTAACGGGGGAGGACGTGGATGACGCCTCGCATGCCGTAGGCTTCGTGGCCGGGCAGGTGGCAGATGTAGAGGAGGTCGCCGGGCTGGTCGAAGGTGACGGTGGTGGTGCGGGTGGAGAACGCAGGTACGGTGACTTCCGTGGGGATGGAGTCGTGATAGGGCTCGGTGCCGGTGCGGTGCCGTTCGTGGACCTCGGCGCTGCCCACGATCCACTCGTGCTCGATGGGGTCGTCGTTCTTCAGGGTGAAGGTGACCGGTTCGCCGACCTGCACCACCAGTTCGTCCGGCTGGTAGTGGGTGTAGTGGAAGGTGATGGTCCTGCGGCTGGTCCCACCCCCGTCCCGGCAGGCGCCGAGGACGAGGGTGGCAAGGATGGCGGCGAGCAGGAGGAAGGGTTTCACCGCCGGGTTCGGTCGGGAAGCAGGAAACGGACGCCGAGCACCAGGAGCCCGAGCGCGATGAGCGCGACCGCGGAGATGGCCTGCGGCTCCAGCGGAGAGCCATCGTCATCGAACACCGGTGGCAGCGTCTCGGACTTCGCGAGCCCGGCGGCGACCGGTGAGGGTTCGCCGCGGCCGCTGGCGTCGACGGCGAGGTCGTACCGGAGGTCGCGGGCGTCGCTATCGATGCTCACGCGGGTCAGCCAGGCGGCGCCGGGCACCCAGTCCATGCCGCGGTCGGCGCGGAGGTCGTCGAGCAGCAAGCTCGTCGCCGGGAGGTCATAGGTGACCGAGAGGCCGCTGCGTTCGCCGGGCAGGATCGCGGGCCTCTCGTCGGTCAGCAGAAAGACGTCCGCCTCGACCGTGTCGGTGGGCTGCTTGCCGAGCGAGAGGATGCGCAGTGGGACCCAGGGGTTGTCGGTGGGCATGGTGATGTGCACCGGTGTGCCATCGCCGATCTGCTGGCCACGTTCGGCGGCGGCTTCGCCATCGAAGACGGCGGCGAGGAAGATCGGGCTGCGTTCCGCGTAGAAGTCGAGGACCTCCGGGGCGTCGGGCGAGAGCCGGAAACCGTGCTCCTGTGCCCACGCCGCCACCGATGGCCCGCCGCCGCGAAGCACGGTCAGGTCGAGGGCATCGATGCGGGTTTCGAGGAGCACTTCGGCCCGGGCGAGACCGCTGGCCGGCGCTGCAACGGCGTCCTCGGCCACGAATGTCCGCGGGCTCGTTTCGAGCACGAGCCGCTGCAGCGTCCAGGCGCCGCCCTTCTCGACGTTGGTCGGGACGGCCGGCAGCGGGATGAGCGTACCGAATTCGCCACCGCCCCCGAGGAACTCGAACGAGGTGACGTAGTGTTCGGTGCCGTCGTGGTAGGCAGCGAGGGTGGTGGTGCGCCCGAGATTCACGGCCCCGTTCGAGCCGATGAGCCCCGCGCAGGCGGCGGCGGAATCGCCCGTGGCGGCGAGTGATGCCGGGACGAGGGTGGCCAGCCCCACGGCGGCCAGGAGCAGGCGTTTCATCGCACTTCTTCCCCCTTTGGCATGACAGAACGCCGAAAGGGGAGGAATGGTTCCACCGGGCCGCGGGAACGCGGGATTTTGACGAAACCGGAGTTGGGAGGCCTACCCGCCCGCGAGCGAACGCAGGCGCTGGACGATCTCGGGGAGCACTTCGAGCACGCGGTCGATGTCCGCGTCGGTGTTCTGCTTGCCGACGGTGAGGCGCAGCGAGGCGTGGGCGAGGTCGGCATCGACGCCCATGGCCGTGAGCACGTGCGATGGTTCGAGCGAGCCCGTAGTACAGGCGCTGCCGGAGCTGGCGGCGATGTCGGCCATATCGAGCGCGAGCAAAACGCTTTCGCCCTCGACGTTCCGGAAGCAGCAGCTGAAGTTGTTGGGCAGCCGGCGGTCCGGGTCGGTTGGGCCGGTGATGACCGTGTCGGGGATGCGCTCGGGGAGGCCGAACAGCAGGCGATCGCGGAGGTGGCGGTAGTGGGCGTTGCGCTCGTCGCGCTCCTGCCAGGCGAGCTGCATCGCGGTGGCGAGACCGACGGCGCCTGCGACGTTTTCGGTGCCTGCGCGGCGCTCCTTCTCCTGGCTTCCGCCGACGATCATGGGCTGCCAGGGGGTCCGGGCCTTGATGTAAAGGAGTCCCACGCCCTTCGGGCCATGGAGCTTGTGGGCGGCGATGCTGAGCAGGTCGACGCCGAGCCTCGACGGCGTGATATCGAGCGAGCCAGCCGCCTGCACGGCGTCGGTGTGGACCACGACGCGCGGGTTCTTCTCCTTCGCGATGCGCGCGACTTCGGCGATGGGCTCGATGGTGCCCACCTCGTTGTTCGCCATCATGACGCTGACGACGGTGGTCTGTTCGGTGACGGCCGCTTCGAGGGCGGCGAGGTCCACCGCGCCATCGGAATCGACGGGCAGGTAGGTGGCGGTGAAACCCTCGCGCTCGAGCTGTTCGACGGTGTGCAGGACCGCGTGGTGCTCGATCTGGGTGGTGACGATGTGGTTGCCACGGCCGCGCGCACGCTGGGCGAACGCCGCGCCGCGGATGGCCATGTTGTCGGATTCGGTGCCGCCGCTGGTGAAGACGATTTCGCGCGGGGAGGCGCCGAGCAGCCGGGCGCAGAGCCGGCGCGCGGCGTCGAGGGCGCGATGCGCCTCCTGGCCTTCGAGGTAAATGCTGGAGGGATTTCCCCAGGTTTCGGTGTAGATCGGCCACATTGCTTCGAGAACGCGGGGATCCGGAGGGGTTGTAGCGGCGTGGTCGAGGTAGATGCGGCCCATGGAATCAGCGTACTCTGTTCGTAGCGCGACGGTAACGGTTGCACACCTGAGCGCCGCGCAGGCGTGGACGCCCCTCCGGCGGCCATCCTATACTTTCGATAGTGGCTCGCGGACTGCGACCACAGCAACGGATCGCAGTGGTCCACGGAGGCAAGCATGACTCAACTCGAAACCAGCCAGGCAGCCCTGGTGAACATTACCGATAAGGCCGCCGAAAAGGCGAAGGCGCTGCTCGAAGCGCGGGAACTGACCGACGGGGCGCTGCGCGTCTTCGTCGCAGGTGGCGGGTGTTCCGGCTACCAGTACGGCATGGCGCTCGCGCGCTCGGCCGAAGACGACGACATCGTCCTCGAGCAGCTGGGCGTAAAGATCCTCATCGACCCGGAAAGCGCGCAGTATCTGCAGGGCGCCGAAATCGATTATGTCGACGACATCATGAAGAGCGGATTCAGCATCTACAATCCGAACGCCACGAAGAGCTGCGCCTGCGGCTCGAGCTTCCAGACGGCGGACGGCAGCGGTTCGCCGCGCGCCTGCTGCTAAGCGGCTGACGTCAGGCGCTGGCGCTGAGCCAGTGCCGGGCAAACGAAACGAAGGGTGCCTTTTCGGGCACCCTTTTTCGTGCCCGGGTTTCCGAATCAGGCGGGGAGCTGGATTTCGAGCTCGCCGTCGACGACGCGCAGCGGGTAGCTCGCGACGGGCCGAACGGCCGGGAGCGCCGTGGCGCGGCCCGAGCGCATGTCGAAGCGCGCCCCATGCCGGGGACATTCGATCTGGCAGCCGATGAGCGTGCCCTCGCCGAGGGGGCCGTTGTCGTGCGTGCAGCGGTCTTCGATGGCGAAGTACTCCCCGTCGCAGTTCGAGACGACGAGGCCATGGCCGCCCGCCTGGTACGCCTTCGTCGTGCCGGGTGCCACTTCGTCGGCGGGCCCGAGGCAGTAGTAGACGTGCTGGTCCTGGGTCATGCGAGCCTCCGGGCGCGGCGGAATGTGCACAACGATCGTAGCAGCCTCCGGCCGCTCGTACCCGAGTTATTCGCGATACCGCGATAGAAGCTGGCCGTTACCTCGCCTTCGCGGAGGACCCCCCGCACGGGTGCACGGGGAAATGCCGTTCTGGTAGAGTCCGCGCACCACGCGATCAGGGCCAGGAGGGGAAGCTTGCCGGCATCGCAACTCAACGTCGAACACCTCTTCACGATGACCGCCACGACGCAGCAAATCGCCACCGTCGCGGGGCCACAGGGCACCCGGGTGATGGTCCGGGTGACGGGCGGCACATTCGAGGGGCCGAAGCTCCGCGGCAAGGTCGAGGACGCCGGCGGCGACTGGGTCACCGTCCGGCCGGACGGCACCTTCCGGCTGGACGTGCGCGTTGTGCTCACGACCGATGACGGCGCCGCGATCCTCGTCAGCTACAACGGCATCGGCCGGCAGGAGGACGGGGCGTTGCGCCTGCGGACGGCGCCCACCTTCGAAACCGGCGACGAACGGTACGCCTGGCTGAATGGTGTCCAGGCGGTCGGGCTCGGCCAGTCGGGCCAGGGCTCGGTGACCTACGAGGTCTACCAGCTGCTGTAGGCGGCACGAGGTGACGTATGCAAGCACTCGATGATGTTGTCGTCGTCGACCTCACGCACCACATCGCGGGGCCGTATTCGACAAAGCTGCTCGCGGACTTCGGCGCGGACGTGATCAAGGTCGAACGGCCGGGAGGGGACATCGCCCGGCGTCTCGGGCCGTTCCAAAACGACATCCCGGACCCGGAGAAGAGCGGCCTGTTCTTCTTCCTCAACACGAACAAGCGCTCGGTGGTGCTCGACCTGAAGACCGAGCCCGGGCTCGCGGCACTGCGCGCGCTCATCGCCCGGGCCGACCTCGTGGTCGAGAACTTCCGGCCGGGAGTGATGGACTCGCTCGGGCTCGGCTGGGACGCGATTCACGCGCTGAACCCGAAGGCCTCGATGGTCTCCATTTCGAACTTCGGGCAGGACGGGCCGTACCGCGACTACAAGCTGACCGAGCTCGTGCTCTACGGCTTCGCGGGCGAGATGTACTCAATGGGCGCCACCGACCGCGAGCCGGTCAAGATGGCCGGCACGGCGGCGCTGTTCGAATCCGGGGCCGCGATCGCCGCGGCGAATATGGGCGCACTCTGGTCGAA
>JBLNCO010000214.1:0-6781 GCA_050260715.1 Hyphomicrobiales bacterium
TTCCCCGCGAATTGCGAGGCTGATCGCGCATTTGTTACCATCCGTCGCGGATGGCAGTGCGAAATGGATAACTCTTCCGTACTCGTACTGAATCAGAACTACGAGCCGTTGAACGTCTGCAACGTGCGGCGCGCGATGGTGCTTGTCCTGAGGGGCAAGGCCGAAATCATCGAAACCGCCCGCGAGTTCATCCACACCGCCACCAGCTCCTTCCCGTTACCGTCGGTTATCCGCCTGGTCCACCTCATACGCAGGCCCCGCCCGAGAGTGCGACTCACCCGCAAGGAGATCTTCGCACGCGACGGCTGGGCCTGTGTCTATTGTGGCAAACAGACGAAAGACCTGACGCTCGACCACGTGCTCCCGCGCCACCGCGGCGGCGAACACACCTGGGAGAACCTCGTGAGCGCCTGCAAGCCGTGCAACCATCGCAAAGCCGGCCGCACGCCCGCCGAGGCGCACATGACGATGCGCCACCAGCCGGGCCAGCCGCGCGTCTCCATCTACTACGCGTTCTTCCCGTACCTCGGCTCGCAGCTCGAATGGCGGAAGTTCGTACCCGGTTACGAAGCCTCGGCCAGCGCCGCCGGCTGACCTCTCCCGACACCGCGGTCCCTTGACGCGACGGTGTATCTTGCCGCCATCACGGAGGGAGGGGGAGTTCCATGCCACGCTTCGACCCGCAGTGGCGGGAGAAGTATGCCGACCGCCTTTGCTCGCCCGAGGAAGCGGTCAAACTCGTCAAAGATGGTGATTTCGTCTGGGTCGGAGGCTGGACCTCCGTCCCCGTGCAGCTCTGCCACGCACTCGTCGCGCGGGCCGGCGAACTGAAGGACGTGACGATCGGCAGCTTTCTCGCGCCGTTCCAGTGGGACCAGCCTGGCATCCTCGATAGCTTCCGCATCGTCAACTTCTACGCCAGCCCCTACGACCGTCCGGCCGTCCGCGAAGGCCGATTCGAATACATCCCGGTTGCACAGTTCCGCGATGGCCAGGTGCCGCCGGGACTCTCGCCGGATGGCGGCATCGACGTCGCGATGATCCCCATTTCCGCGCCCGATGAGGATGGCTACTGCTCGTTCGGCGCGGCCGTCTGGTTCAGCCCGACCGTCCTCAACGGCAAGGCCCGCACCTACATCGGAGAAGTTCACCCCGGCTTCATCCGCACCGGCGGGACGAACCGCGTGCACATCTCGAAGTTCGACCGGATCGCCGAATTCACGCTCGAAACGCCGGCGGTGCCTATCCCGCCGCGCTCCGAGGAAACGGAGCTCGCCGCGCAGGTCATCTGCACGCTCGTCGCAAACGAAATTGTCTACGACGGGGCGACCGTCCAGTTCGGCATCGGCGACGTCTCGGCCGCGCTGCCCGTGTTTCTTGGCGAACGCCACGACCTCGGGATCCACACGGAGCTCCTGCCCGGCGGCATCCCGGACCTCATCGAGCAGGGGGTGGTTACGAACCGGCACAAGGCCGTGCACCCCGGGAAGGTCGTCGCCGCGGCAGCCGCTCAGATTTCGAAGGAGGAACTCGAGTACATCGACGAAAACGAGATCTTCGAGTTCCACGACTTTACCCACACCGACGACCTGCGCGTGCTCCTGCAGTTCGAGAACTTCGTCGCCGTCAACAACGCCCTGGCGGTCGATATCACCGGCGCCTCGGCCGCGGAGACCATGGGCCCGCTGCTCTTCTCGGGCACCGGCGGCCTGTGGGCTTTCGCGCCGGCCCCATCGACCGCAGCGGGCGGCTCGGTGATCGTGTTGCCCTCGTCCTCGATCGTGAACGGCACGCGCCACACGCGCATCGTCGGCGGGCATCCCACCGGGACGAGCGTCACGGTCCACCGCAGCTTTGTCGACTTCGTGGTCACCGAGCAGGGCATCGCGAAGCTGCGCGGCAAGTCGCTCCGCCAGCGCATCAACGAGATGATCTCCGTGGCGCACCCGGACTTCCGCGCCGAGCTTCGTGCCGACGCGAAGAAGCTCTACGGCATCGGCTAGGACTGCCCGGCGGGAGGGTTCGCCCAGCGCGACTTGATCGCGGCGATCCCTTCCGCCGGCGCGGCCCCGAAGAACCCGAGCATCTCCAGCGCCAGGGAGTAGTCGAACGAGGTCACGCCGCCCAGGCGGAGCCACTGGTTCAGCGCGCGCTTCGTGAACCGCAGCGATGCCTGCGGGCCATCCGCCAGCCGCCGCGCGATCCCCATCGCCTCCGGCAGGACGTCCGCGCGAGGCACGGCCTTGCTCACCAGCCCGATGCGCTCGGCTTCGCGCCCATCGACGAAGTCCGAGGTCAGCAGGTAGTACTTCGCCTTCGCCATGCCGCAGAGGAGCGGCCAGACCATGCACGCGTGGTCGCCCGCGGCTACGCCCAGGCGCAGGTGGCCATCGGTCAGGCGCGCGTCTTCCGCGATGATGCTGATGTCCGCGATGAGGCCCACCGCCAGCCCCGCGCCAACCGCGGTCCCGTTGATCGCCGAGACGATGACCTTGTCGCAGTTGACCATCGTGTAGACCAGCTGCTCGGCTTCTTTCATCAGCGCGACGATCGCTTCGAAGCGCTCCTCGGCCGGCAGGGCGGCGCGCTGTTCGAGGTCGCCCAGGTCGCCGCCCGCCGAAAAAGCGCGGTCGCCGGCGCCCGTCACCACGGCCACCCGGACGTCCTGGTCGCGATCGATGTCCGGCCAGATCTGCGTGAGCTCGCGGTGGAGCTGGTTGTTCGTGGCGTTCATCGCCTCGGGCCGGTCGAGGGTGACCAGGGCCACGCCGTTGTCCACGTTCACCCGCAGGTGCCGATAGCCTGAGTAGTCCACGTTGCCTCCATTTGCGCCGGCAGCGGTTGCCTCGCGTAGAATTCGCCCGATGGCCGTCTCTACCCTGACGCGCGAGGAGATTCTCGCCTATGCCGCCGACGTCGCGCGCGGGCAGCTGGGCGGCACCCTCGCCACGATGCACGCCGAAGACGGCACGCCCTACGTGACGTTCGTCCTGTTCCACTTCTACGAAGGCGCGCGCATCCTCTTCGGCAGTGGCACCAACCCGCAGCACGCCCGGAACATCGCGGCCACGCCCGAAGTCTCGTTCCTGATTGATAACCGCGAAGCCATTCGCGGCGACTGGACCAGCTTCGATCGCGTGGTCATCGAGGGCCGCGCCGAACAGGTGCCTGAAAACGACCCGCGCTACCCGGGCTTCATCAGCGAGCTGCGCGAGAAGAACCGCATGGCCGCCTACTTCACCGAACACGGCATGCTCTACGTGATCGAACCGCGCCGCCTGGTCCTGATGCGCGGCTTCCAGCCCGGCCGTCACGTGGTCGACTTCGAAGTGGAGTAGGCTGCCCGCGGCCGCGTGCCGGTACAATTGCGCGATGGACTACCCCGAGGCGATCGAGTACATCCTCTCCTTCACCGACCTCGAGCGAGGCGTGCAGCGCTCCGACAGCCCGACGATGAGCCTCGCCTCGATGCGCTCGCTGCTCGGCCGGCTGAACGACCCGCACCTCGGCCGCGGCACCATCCATGTCACGGGTTCGAAGGGCAAGGGCAGCACCGCAGCGATGATCGCGGGCATCCTTCGGCGCGAGGGGTTCTCCACGTCGCTCTTCACGAGCCCCCACCTGCATTCGTATACCGAGCGCATCTGCATCGACGGCGAATCCGTCTCGCAGGCCGAGTTCGCGGCCGCGCTCGATGCCATTCGCGGCGCAATCGAGGACGAGCGGGACAGCGTCCACGGCAACGTCAGCACCTTCGGCATCCTCACGGCGCTGTTCTTCTGGCTCACGCGAGCCCAGGTGCCGCGCATCGACTGGCAGGTGGTCGAAGTGGGTCTCGGCGGCACCTACGACGCCACGAACGTCTTCGAAACCGTCGACGTCGCGGTCATCACGCCCATTTCGCTCGAGCACACCGAGATCCTCGGGGACACCACGGTCGCCATCGCGAAGGACAAGGCGGGCATCATCAAGCCCGGCTGCACCTGCGTGCTCGCGCCCCAGCAGGACCCGGCGGTGGTCGATGTGATCCGCAATCGCTGCGACGAACTCGGCGCGAAGCTCGTGTACGTCCCCGACCGGTACAGCGTCCAAGTACAGGAGAAGTTCGTGTTCGGGCAGTCGTTCCTGCTGCACGGGCCTCGCGGCACGCGCGAACTTCGCACGCCCATGCTCGGGCGCCATCAGCTCGATAACGCTGCCACTGCCGCCGCCGTCGCCGATGTCCTGCGCACCCGTGGCGAGCACATCGGCGATTCGTCCATCGCCGATGGCATCGCGCACACGCGCGTCCCCGGGCGGCTGGAGGTGATGGGCCAGCGGCCGCTAATCGTCGCCGATGGCGCCCACAACGCTGAAAGCGCGGCCGCGCTCGCCGCAGCACTGCGTGACTATTTCGAATGGCGGCGCTGTTTTCTTGTCATCGGTACCATGCGCGATAAGGACATCAGAGCCATCGGCTTCGAGCTTGCGCGGCTGGCCGAACTCATCGTGTGTACCTCGTTCCGCAGTCCGCGCGCGCTCGATCCCTACGAGATGATCCAGCAGATCGGGTTCCTGGGTCCCGCGGCGGTCGCAGAGGAGAGCGTTTCTTCCGCGATCGACACGGCGCTCGCACACGCGGATCCGGAAGATGTCATATGTGTCACCGGCTCTCTGTATGTAGTTGCGGAAGCAAGGGCTTACGTTCTCGGCGGAGCTGTCACGGCCGAATAGTGTGATTCCCACACACAATTGATAGACGCAGGCGCGATCCGATATTGATCGTTGCTATTCGGGCCGCCCAACGTCGCCCTCACCGGTATTCACCAAAGATCCGCAACCAATAGAGTCGACGTATTGTAGACGTAATACCGTCACTACGTGGAAGAGGGACACGCTATGACTTCTAGTCAATATTGGAATCGCTGGTGGGAGCGGCGCCTTGGCCGCCGCCGCCTGCTCGTCTCCGGCGGTACCGCTGCGGTCGGTGCCGCCGGCTTCGCCCTCGTCGGCTGTGGCGACGACGATGACGACGACGACGGTGGTAGCACGAACGGCACCAATCTCACCCCCCAGGCGCCGACGCAGCAGGCCTCGGGCACGCCAGTCGCCGGGGGCACGTACCGCGTCATCGGTGGGCCGATTGGCGGCTCCATCGATATCCATCGCACGAACACCCCGTTCGAATCGGCCGGGCTCTGGCACTGGGTCGGCAACTTCCTCGTCCGCTTCAACAAGGACACGTACGAGCCGGAACCGGACCTCGCCGCTTCCATGCCGGAGATCCCCGGCGATGGCACGCTCATCACGTTCAAGCTGAACCCGGCCGCCAAGTGGCAAAACAAGGCCCCGGCCAATGGCCGCGCCGTCGACGCCGAAGACGTCAAGATGACCTTCGAGCGCATCATGAACCCGGAGACGGGTTCGCCGCGCGCCGGTAACTACGGCAACGTCGAATCCATCAACGTCATCGACCCCCAGACCGTCCAGTTCAAGCTCACCGCGCCGCACGCCGACCTCTTCAACGCGATGTCGGACCAGTACGACCTGATCATCCCCAAGGAGATCGCGGCCCGCGGCAAGGACGCCATCAAGACCGTCGAGGATGTCGTCGGTTCCGGCGCCTACGAGGCCGTTTCGTACGAAGCGGGCAAGGGCATGGAGGTGCGCAAGCGCGCCGACGGCTACTGGAAGCCGGACACCGCCTGGTTCGATGGCGCCCAGTGGTTCAATCAGGTCGACAACCAGCAGAAGGCGAACGCCGTCCGCACGGGCCAGGCCGACGCCACCGACCTGCCGGCCGACATCATCGCCCAGTTCCAGAACGACAATAAGTTCCAGATCGCCTTCGCGCCGAACCCGACGCGCGAGTGCCTGCTCGTCAACCACACGAACGAGCGCTATAAGGACCCGCGCGTCCGCCAGGCGCTCTGGCGCATCGTTGACCGCGAGCTCGTTTACAAGAACGTGTTCGCCGGCGGCGGCGTTCCGGGTGGCCCGATGAGCCCGGCCGCGGCCAACTGGCTCCTCCCCGAAGAGGAGCTCAAGAAGCTGCCCGGCTTCCGCGATCGCGACACCGAGCTGAAGGAAGCGAAGGACCTCCTGAACGCGGCCGGCCTTACCGATGGCTTCGAAGACAGCCTGATGACGGCTACCGCGTTCAACGCCAACCTCCTCGCCGATGTCATCATCCAGAACGCGCAGGAGGTCGGCATCCGGCTGACGCCCGATAACGTCGGGACCGACTTCAACTCGATGCTGCGCCGCGAGGCGACGGGCGACTACGGTCTCGCCGCCACGCTCTTCCTTTCGGGCCCCTACCCGGATGCGCAGCTGCTCATCTACCACCACAGCGACCCGAAGATTGGTAGCCGCAACTACGGCAAGTACTCCAATCCCCAGGTCGATGACATGCTCGGCCGGCAGAGCCGCATCTACAACGCGAAGGACCGGCTCCCGATCGTGCTCGATATCCAGCGCGAACTCATCAACAACCCGGGCCCCGTCTGGATTGGCTCTCGCATCGGCTACGGCCTCGCGACGGCCGCGGTCCAGGGCTTCGGCGCCACGCCGTTCCTGGCCGGCTATCCGGCTGCGGAGACCTACTGGTTCAAGCGCAGCTAACTGCTCGGGCACGTTTTGAATGGGGTGAGCGCAGCCGATACACTGCGCTCACCCCCCGCCCCCGCCCCAGGGAAGCCGGCCTGTACCCGTTCGTCCTGCGCCGCAGCCACCTGTCCAACCCCACCCGCCAGAACGTGTCGTTCCGGGTGTTGGGCCTGGTCCGGCGCGAACCCCATTC
>JBLNCO010000215.1:0-5332 GCA_050260715.1 Hyphomicrobiales bacterium
GATGAGGACGATGTCGCGCACGCCCTCAGCGTGGAGCTCGGTCAGGGTGTCGATGGTGTAGGTAGGGCCGCCGCGCCGGACCTCGCGGTCGTCGGCTTCGAAGCGCTCGTTGCCGGCGACCGCCAGCCGCAGCATGGCCAGGCGGTGTTCGGCCGCGGTCACCTCGCGGACCGCGCTGCCACCGGGTCCCGCACCGCGCCCACCCGTCCCCGTCTTGCGATACGGGTCGCCCGCGGGCAGGAACACGACCCGCTCGGCCCCGAACTGCACCCGCGCACACTCCCCCAACACCAGGTGCGCCACATGCACCGGGTCAAACGTCCCACCCAGCACGACAAGGGGCGTCATGTGCTGGTTAGTCTAAGGGAGCCGCGAGCCGGTACTTCTTGTTGCGCTTCCCCGGTTGCAGCGCCTCGATCTTGCCATCGAGCGTCAGCGCTACCAGCAGCGACCACGTGAAGTAGCCATCGTACTCGGGCAAATGCAGCTCGAACCCAGCAGCCTCCTCCAGCGCCTTCTGCCCGAGCCCCGGCCCATCCGGCGCGCACTCCGCCAACCCCGCCATCGTCTCCAGCAGGTGGGTCTTGCACAGGCTGATAAGCGATTGCCCAGATGCCATAGCGCTACGCGAGGCTGGCGGGAAGCTTGATGAGGAGCGACTTGTCGGCCTCGACGTCGTTCACCCGCTCATTGTAGAGCTCCAGCAACGCCTTGAAGGAGTCACGATACTGTGAGCCATTGAAACCCGCCAATTCTTCGAGGTTCTGAGCGATAAAGGTCTCCAGGCAATATACCGTTACCTGGGATCTGAGCTCTTCCAAATCAAGATTGGACTCCAGGCCGGCTACTCTATGCGACGGTGTGATCACCGTCGGCCTCAGTCCGGCTCGGATGTTGGACTTGCACTTCTCGAGTAACTGCGGGCCAGGGGCGACTGTTACGTGGAATACCGTGTCTGCGATCCTGAAGTCTCCGGCCCGGCCTGTGGCCGAATCCGCCGTGGTGAAGCTGTAGTTCTCGATTGTGAGATCCGGATAGCGAAGCTGCAACTTGGCTCCGACCAAGTGTTGTGCCACTGCACCCGCCGCCTTTCGCTCCGCGGCGGCCGCCATAATGGAGGCAACGTTCGCAGGAGTTCCAGCAGCAGGCAGATAGTCTGCGGCGAGTCGCTGCAAATTCCTTAGGTCGCGCAGCGGCCCCAGCACTAGCGTTTCTTGAATCGCGTCGGCGACACTCCGGCGTGCTGACTCATCCAAGGGACCGAAGACGTCTGCCCGCGCATTAAGGGCAGACGCGAGCTGCCGGGCGGCCTCAGGAGTTCCCCGGCTCGTTCGGCCGGACTCCGTCCCGAGGTTCGCCAAGGCAGCATCGAAGCGGCGGATGATTTTGTTTGCCCGACGGCCGCCCATCAATCTAACCTGCCCGCCGCCGTTAGTGATAAAATCACCCTCTTCGAGCGGATAATTCGCCGCGAAGTGCTCGGCCATAATAAGGCCGGTCACGACCATGCCGACGCCACCCGAGACGGATGCGTACCATGCGCGCGCAATACTGCAGGCCACTTCGAGTTCGTTGTCCATTCACGTCACCAGTTCCAGTTGTCGCCCCTGGCCCTGCGCTTGCACACCCTGCCGAATTGGCTCAAGGCACTTCTCGGCCAGCCAGGTCACGGCCGGCACGCAGACGGCATCACCAAAACCATACATTGCCTGATTTGCGGGCACTCGAATCTTGAACTCGTGGGCTCCCTGTAGCCGGCCGTATTCAACTGGTGTCATGGCCCGGGCCCGCGTGCGGCCGTAGCCCATCTCTAGCACAAACTGGCGACTGCTCCCGCCTCGGGGAGTGCGAAGGCACCCTGCAAGACCATCGAACCGGGCCTCAGCAACATAGCCTCGCGGCCGTACCCGGCGGTAAACAGTAGCGAATGAGGTACGGCCAGCGGCCTGCAGTTTCGCCACCTCAATGCGGTGCCGCTCACTCATTTGCCGGAGTAGTCTATCGACGGCGTCCTGGCTCCACCACAAATCGGCATTGTCGGGAAAGCGCTCAAGAACATCTTCTAGGCCTAGTTGCCTTCGCGGCAGGCAACTGTTCGGGGTAAATCCCCACGGGAGTTCCGGATGAGTCTTTCGCAGTTTGAGCACTGACGCTGGGCGCAACGGCGATGCGCTAATTCCAGGATCTAGCGTGTCAAGCTGATACGGCGCCTTGACGCCAATGACAAACACGCGTGGACGACTCTGTGGAACGAAATGATGGGCGTTGACTTCGAGCACGTCCAATTGGTATCCAAGGTCTGCCAGTCCGCCGAGGATGCTGAGGAAGTCGTCGCCGTTGTGCGTGGTGAGTAGCCCCGGAACATTCTCTAGGACCACGAGGGGAGGACGGTCTGGCATAGCTCGAAGCAAGTCCTCGAAGCCCCAGTAGGCGCTGGAGGAACGTCCCCGCAGTCCGGCGCGATTACCCGCGAGACTCAGATCCACACATGGGAAGGATGCCCAAGCGAGCTCCGCCGGAGGCAAGTCCGCGACGTTCACGTCGAAGACACTTCCGAGGTGATAGGAGGGATCCGGTCCCCAATGGCCTTCGTGCATCTCCTTTTTCTTGCGGTCGATGTCATTGGCCCAAGTGACCCTCCAGCCTGCGGCCTCCAGCCCCATTCGAGCCAGACCGATGCCTGCGAAGAACTCAAGTGCCGTACCGCGCTCGAACGTCATGGCTTCCGCCCAACCACGCGAACGACTTCATCGGCGGCTTGAGATGGATCTCGCTTCACGTCCGACTCCCACAGACGTACGACGGCCCATCCGTCTCGTCTCAGCCGTTCAGTAGTCGCCTTGTCCCTCGCGATGGTTCGCTTCAGTTTCGGAACCCAGTACTCGGCACCGTGAACTCGTTCCATCTGGGCTTCGAGGGAAGCAAAGCCTCGAGTCAGCCACTGACGCCCATGCCAAAAGTCGCCGTCTACAAACACTGCCACTCTGGGCCCGGGGAAGACGATGTCTGGCTTTCCGGGGAGGTTCGACCGAAGGCGGAAGCGTAACCCTCTCCGCCAGAGAGCGGACCTCAGGAGGCGTTCGGGAGTCGTGTCCCGGTGCCGGACGCTCCGCATCGCTCGGCTGACCACCTCGGGATCGCGCCGAGTAGTCTCCACGCGAGCGATTGTACGCACTTCGACGCGGCTTGGGAAGAACGCTTGTTCCAGCCTCTTGCTGGCCCGAGCGATCCTCGTGCATCCCTCGTCGCCGAAGAAAAGGCAATTCTATTAGCACTCAGGCGCAAAGAGTGCTAATATGGGCGGCGAGGGTTGATAATGACTTTGTCAGAGCGCCCCGCGCGCATCCTCGCCTTTATCGTCGATGACTATGTCGATAGCGCCCAGCCTGTCGGCTCCCAGGCGCTCGTCGCTCGCCATGCCCTCGAACTCTCCAGCGCTACCGTCCGTAACGAGATGGCCGCGCTCGAAGACGAGGGCCTCATTACCCAGCCGCACACCTCGGCCGGCCGCATCCCCTCCCATGAAGGATACCGCTACTACGTCGGCTCCCTCATGCGGGAACGCGACCTCACGCGCGAGGAGCAGTTCACCATCCTCCACCAGTTCCACCAGAGCGCACGCCAGCTCGAGGACTGGGTCCACCTCGCGGCGAGCGTGCTGGCGAACCGGATGCGTAGCGTCGCGCTCGTCACGCAGCCGCACGTTTCGGCGGTGCGTTTCAAGCAGCTCCAGCTCGTGGAGCTTTCGGAAAACCGCGCGCTCCTGGTCGTCGTCACGAGCGACGCCGCCGTGCACCAGCAGACGCTGGAATTCCCGGTACCGGCGAACCAGGAGCAGCTCACCCGCATCGCCAACCGCCTGAACGCGGAATGGGGCGGCAAGCTGGCGGCGGAGCTGCCCGTGAAGGACGTCCCCGGCCCGCTGACCCCGGTGGAGTCGGTGGTCGTCGCCGCCGTGGCCGACCTCATGCTTCGCGAACAGCGCGAGGCGATGGAGGCCCCGGTCGTCGATGGTGTCCGCGAACTGCTCCGCCAGCCCGAATTCGACGACAGCGACCGCATCCTCGATACCCTCGAGGCGGTCGATGAGCGCCGCCTGCGGAACGCCATCCCGAGCGGCGCACTCGGGAGCGCGGACGTCGCCGTGGTTATCGGCGACGAAAACCGCGAAGGCCCCTACCAGGACATGAGCTTCGTTCTCGCACGCTACGGGTTGCCGGGCGGCGCCAGTGGGGTTGTGGGGCTGCTTGGCCCCACGCGATTCCCCTATGGCGACGCTGTCGCCCATGTGCGCTATATGGGCGATGTGCTGACCGAGCTCGTGCGGAAATTCTATGGAGAGGACTGATACCTCCGGGCACCGATTTGCGACTTTCGAAAGGCTCGCTGCCGTACCCGCAAGGGGCGCGCGAAACACCCTGCGCGACAATCGAGCGATGGCGCCCGGAGACCGATGGAGGTGACGATGGCAGAGGGAGATGAACGCTTCGTGGACCGCCGGGCAGCGTCCCGTATGAACAACGACGAAGAACCCGCCCAGGTGGGCGCCTCGCCAGCCGATGGCGGCGCCGATGCCGCCGGGGCCGAACCCCAGGGCGCAGGCGATGGCGCCAGCGGCGGCTCCGCGAACGACGAGCTGGCCGAAGCGCTCGCCAAGGCGGATACCTACTACAAGAACTGGCAGCGCAGCGCCGCCGACTTCATCAACTACAAGCGGCGCGTCGAACAGGAACGGGGCGAGATGTCCCGCTTCGCCAGCGCGGCCCTCGTGATTAACCTGCTTCCGGTGTACGACGACCTCGAGCGAGCGGTCGAGTCGGTCGATGCGCAGCTGGCGGGACTGAACTGGGTGCAGGGCGTCATTGCCATCCAGCGCAAGTTCCGGAGCATGCTCGAAAGCATGGGCGTGACCGAAGTGCAGGCCGCGGGCGAATCGTTCGACCCCGCGATGCACGAAGCGGTCGCGCGGCAGCCCGGCCCCGAAGGAAAGGTCCTGCACGTCGTGCAGAAGGGGTACAGGCTGGGAGACAAGGTGATCCGCCCGGCGATGGTCATCGTCGGCGATGGCACCTGACGAAGCCACGAGGCGAGAGGCCCGGGGCACCATCCCGGCTCCGCTGCGCGAAACGAAACGAACACGAAGGGCCGAGCTATCAGCCAGTAGCCAACGGCCAACAGCCATACAGGTCAGGGAGAACAGAGAATGGCGAAAGTAATCGGAATCGACCTGGGGACCACGAACAGCTGCATGGCCGTCATGGAAGGCGGCGAGCCCGTCGTCATCCCCAACGCGGAAGGTGCGCGCACCACGCCATCGGTCGTGGCCGTGACG
>JBLNCO010000216.1:0-11577 GCA_050260715.1 Hyphomicrobiales bacterium
CGGCAGACCTCCACGACCACGTCGACGCTCTGGCTGAAGGCGAATATGGGGTGTTGAACCCCGAGATCATCACAAATTGGCGTGCGGATCGGCGATTGCACCCGGCGTTTCCCCCTGCTTCGGGCCTGTGTGCGGAAACCTTTGCACAATTTTCGCACGGAGACAAGCAGACTTCTCCAGATTCGAAGCTCGGGAAGATCTCCCTCCTGGCCTCGATTTCGGCGTTGACAACGAGCGCAAACACCGGTAAAAAGCGCACACGTTTCCGCAGCTTGTGGACATTTCAGGGGGGATTGCCAACATGACCGACCATCGCCAGCTGCTGGGTACCCGGTTCGGCCGCCGAAGGATGCTTACGGGTTCCGTCGCGGCAGGTACGGGCCTCGCCGCCCTCGCGCTCACCGGCTGCGGTGACGACGACGACGACGACGACAACTCCAACGACTCGAACGGGTCGAACCAGACGCAACCGGCGGGGCAGACCGCCTCGCCGCAGGCCTCGGGCCCGAAGCGCGGCGGCACCCTCACCGTGGACGCCGGTGAGCCGGTTCCGAGCGCCCTCGTCTTCGCGTTCAACCCGAACAACTGGTACCTGCGATGGGCCATCTGGGATGGCCTCATCGCCCAGGGGGACGACAACCGCCCGCAGCTCGTCCTCGCCGAAGCCTTCGAGACGAAGTCCGATTTCACCGGGGTTCACATCCAGCTGCGCTCCGGGCTCACCTTCCACGACGGCCGCCCGCTGACCGCGGAGGATGTGCGCTTCAGCATCGAGAAGTTTCGCGCCGACGACACCACCAGCCAGCTCAAGCCGCCCGGCAAGCTCATCACCGATATCAAGATTTCCGACCCGCTGACGCTGGACATCACGTACTCGTCGCCCCGGCCTTACATGGAGGACTACTTCGCCCTCCTCCCCATCATCGACGAGAAAACCGTCGACCAGGCGACCGAGATGAAGGTGCTCAACGGGGCGGGCCCCTTCAAGTTCGTCTCCTACACGCCGAACCAGGGCTACGTGCTCGAGCGCAACCCGAACTACTGGGACCAGGGCAAGCCGTACCTCGACAAGATCGAGGGCCGCATCTACTCCGACGAACAGGCGCAGACACTGGCGCTGCAATCCGGCGAGCTGATGCACGCCAACAACATCACGCCCGCCACCCTCGAGGCGGTCAAGTCGAACGACAAGATCGTGACGGGCAACGCCGGAGTCGGCGGAAGCTGGTACGCGGGCCTCGTGGTCGACTTCCCGGCGCTGAAGGACAAGCGGGTGCGGCAGGCACTCACCTTCGCTATCGACCGCGACCGCATCGCCAACGAATGGGGCGAAGGCGCGTTCAAGCCACAGGTGCTCCCGTGGCCCGAGCAGTCGCCGGCCTACATCCCGGAAGACGAAGCGCTGCTCTCCTACGACCCGGACCGCGCGAAGTCGCTGCTGAAGGAAGCCGGCGCGGAGGGATTCACCCTTCCGATGGACATCGGCCAGGGGCGCGAGTCGATCGCCCAGTACGTCCAGGACGACTGGAAGGCCATCGGGGTCGATGCCCAGCTGAACGTCAGCGAATTCGCCGCCTACCAGGAGCGCTTCCGGCAGCGGAAAGTGGAGGCGATGTTCGTCGCTACCGTCGGGTTCTCGGACTACATGTACCCGGCGTCGTTCTTCGAATTCGCCCAGCCGGTGCGGGTTCCCAACCCCTCCCACTACGACACGGCGGAGTACAAGGACCTGCTCTCGAAGCTGGCGATGACCGATCCGCGGTCGGACCAGGGGCGGGAGTACCTGCGGCAGTGGAACCGCCTCTACCTCGTCGAAGACCCGTGGATGGTGCCGCTGGCGCCGAACCTGAACTTCTTCGCCATGCAGAAGAACGTGCAGGCGCTTCCCACAGGCGCGCGCGACGCTCCGCCGCTCTCCGATTGGTGGATCGCCTAGCGCGACGGCGACACGCGGCCAGGGGGTAAAGATTGGCAGGACACATCATTCGGCGGCTTCTCCAGGCGGTTCCGTCGATGCTGCTCGCGAGCCTCTTCGTGTTCAGCATTCTCCAGATGGTCCCCGGGGACCCGGCGGTAAACCTCGCGGGAGAGGATGCATCCGACGAAGACGTGCAGATCATTCGCGAGCGGCTGGGGCTGGACCGGCCGCTACCCCAGCAGTACCTGAACTGGATCGGGAACGCGGTGACCGGCGACCTGGGCGAGTCGTTTCGGAACCAGCGGCCGGTGCTGGAGCTCATCGGCGACGCGCTCGCGCCAACCCTTGAACTCACGCTCGTCGCCTTCGCGATTGTCCTGCTGCTCGGCATCCCCCTCGGCGTGATGGCCGGCACGCGCGTCCACTCATGGTGGGACTGGGCGCTCTCGGCCTTCACCATGGCCGGGATCGCGATTCCCCACTTCGTCCTCGGGCTCGTGCTGCTCTACTTCGTGAGCTTCCGGCTCGGCTGGCTCCCGGTCGGCGGCCGCGTGTCCCTGCTTTCCGACCCGGTCGAAGGCATCCGGTACCTCATCCTGCCCGCCGCGGTGCTCGGGTTCACGGGCGCTTCCGTCCTCGCACGGTTCGTGCGCACATCCGTCGCCGAGGTCATGAACCAGGACTACATCCGGACCGCCCACGCCAAGGGCCTCCGGGAACGTGTGGTCGTCGTGCGCCATGCGTTGCGCAACGGGCTGGTCCCGATCGTCACCGTGGTGTCGCTGCAATTCGCCACGCTCCTGACCGGGTCCGTTGTCGTCGAGAGCGTGTTCTCCCGGCCAGGCGTCGGGCGGCTGGTTGTGGGTGCCATCCAGGCGCGCGACTACCCGGTCGTCCAGGGCATCCTCCTCTTCCTTGTGCTCGGCTTCATCCTCGTGAACCTTGCGGCGGATCTCCTGTACGGCGTCCTCGATCCGCGGATACGGGTGCACTGACATGGAGAACTCCATTGCCGTCGTTACCGGCCTCGAAGGAGACCGGCCGCGCCATCGCCGTGCGAGCGAGTCGCTGGTCCTGAGCACGTTGATCGAGACGGTGCGCAACCCGATGGGCGCTGTCGGCCTCGCCGTGGTCGTCGCCCTGGTCGTGCTGGGATTCGCCGCACCGCTCCTGGCGCCGCACGACCCCATCCAGCAGCTGCGCGGCCACCGGCTCGAAGGCCCCTCGGCCGACTTCTGGTTCGGCACCGACGAGTTCAGCCGCGACATCTTCAGCCGCACGCTCTACGGCCTCCGGGCCTCGCTCCTCGTCAGCCTTTTCGCGGTGGGGCTCTTCGGCGCGTTCGGGACCGTGACCGGGTTCATCGCCGGGTACTACCGCGGATGGCTCGACACGCTCCTCATGCGAGTCGTCGATTCCATGCTCGCCTTCCCGGCGCTGCTCATGGCCATCGCGATCCTTGCCGCGCTCGGCGCCGGGATCCAGAACGTGGCCCTCGCCATCGGCATCGGCACCTTCCCCCGCTTCGCGCGCCTGGGCAGGGCACAGATGCTCAGCGAAAGCAACCAGGATTACGTGATGGCCGCACGGGTTACTGGCGCCGGGGAGATGCGCATCATCTTCCGCCACATTGCGATCAACGCGCTCCCGCCGCTCCTCGTACAGGCCGCGCTCTCCATGGCGGGTGCGGTGCTCATCGAAGCGAGCCTCGGCTACCTGGGCCTCGGCACCGAGCCTCCGCAACCTTCGCTTGGCAACCTCATCAACGGCGCCCGTGGCCATCTCGACAAGTGGAACTACTTCGCCTTTCCCGGCGCGGCCCTTGCCCTCTTCCTCGTTGGCCTGAACCTGCTGGCCGATGCGACGAACGAGGCGATGGACCCGCACCGCCGCCGCCGCTAACCGAAACGATGCGCATGCGCCCCACCCACGTTACCCTGCCGCGCACCCGAAGCAGCCCTGGCGCGAAGGACAACCCCGGCCGGCCGTCCTGTCCGAACGGAGCGCGGGATGCCTGACTGGCAGGTCGCCCTCGCCATGATGGCGCTCGTCATTATCGCCGCCGCCATCCAGGCGCACGCAGGCTTCGGGTTCGCCCTCTTCCTCGTTCCCTATTCCGCCTGGCTCATCGGGCCCCGGGAGACCGTGCTGCTCGCCACGCTGCTCGCCATCGCCACAAATGGGCTGCAGGCGGTGCGCCTCCGGCGCCACGCCATCCGCCGCACGGCCGGGCTCCTCGCGGCCGGCTCGTTCGTGGGCATGCCGATTGGCGTCGGCGTCCTGTTGTTCGCCAACCCGGCCATGCTCAAGGGCGGGACGGCGATCGCGGTGCTCGGCGCAACCCTCCTCGTCGGGCGCGGGGCATCCATCCCGGCCCGCAGCTCCGCCACCGACATGCTCGCCGGCATGGTGAGTGGCGTGCTCAACACATCGACCGGGATCTCCGGCCCGCCGGTTGCCATTTACCTCCAGGGCCGCGTCTTACCGCCGCGCGAATTCCGTGGGACCATCGCCGCATTCTTCCTGATGACCACCTTCGTGGCTCTCGCGCTCCTGAGCCTCACCGTCTCGTTCGACACCTCGGTGCTCGCAATTGCGGCGCTTTGCCTGCCCTCGCTCGTCTTGGGCAACACGCTCGGCAACCTCCTCTTCCACCGCACGAGCGAGGCCGTCTTTCGCCGCGCCGTCCTCGCCGTCCTCATCCTGAGCGGCACCGCCGCCCTCATCGGCGCCGCCACCGAGCTGTTCTAAAACCGGGCGGTCCGGGCTCCGCCCGGCGGAATGTGCTGCCCGGAGACACCCCCGCTCCCCGCCATTCCATCTAGACAGCCGGTGAGTCAATATAGGAGGGTAGGTGTTGGGCTGCGGCCGATGCGTCGGGCAGCCCGCCAGCGCCGGGTCGGGGCGTAGCGCAGCCTGGTAGCGCACTTGAATGGGGTTCAAGAGGTCCCGCGTTCGAATCGCGGCGCCCCGACCATCTTTCCCGGCGGCTCTCCCTCAGCTTCCGGCCTGTGCGGGCCGGATCAAGTTCCAGCGGTGGCCGAAGGGGTCGATGAGCCAGCCTGCGCGCCCGTACGGTTCGTCCTTGAGCGGCCGCTCGACCTTCGCGCCCGCCTCGATGGCACGCTGGAAGGCTGCATCGACGTCCGGCACGCTGATCGATAGCGAGACCGAATTCCCGCCGAGCGTGAGCGGCGAAAGAACCCGGTACTCCGAGTACTCGTCGGACAGCATGATTTCGCTCGCCCCGATGCGTAGTTCGGCGTGGCCGACCCGTCCATCGTCCTCGACGTAACGTGTGGTTTCTTCCGCCCCGAACGCCTTCTTGTAGAACTCGATCGCCTCGGCGGCGCCCTTCGCGCAGAGGTACGGCGTCACGGTCGCGGCACTAATTTCGGTCATTGGTTCGCTCCTCGCGTGGTATGCCCGCGATGGTAACGAGCCCGCCGGGTCCCGGGATTGGACAAATGTGTCAGGCGAGTTCGTCGGGAAAGCCCGAAGCGAGCGCCACTTCGAGCCGGCCGGCGATCTGTTCGACCTCGACGCTGACGTGGCTCCCCAGCCGGCGGAAGGTCAGGTCGACGCTCCCGTTGCCGAGCCGCAGGTGCCGCACGTGCACCTCGCGCAGCCCGAGTGGCAGCGTGGGCCGCACGATATGGAGCTGGTTGGCCTGGCCCGGCCGCAAGCCAAGGAGCGAGCTGAAGACCGAAGGGATGCTCGCGGCCGCCCATGCCTGCGGGCGCGACGCCACTGGATAGGGCGTTGGGACGAGCCGGAACTCGCGCGCGTCGCCGGAGAAGAGCTCCGGCATGCGGTATTCCGGGAAGGCGAGCGCCGTCTCGATCATGGCGTTCCCGAGCTCCCTCGCGTGGTCGTCGAAGCCGTACCAGCGGAGCCCGTTGAGGATGATCGCGTTGTCGTGCGGCCAGACCGACCCCACGTGGTACCCGATCGGGTTGAACCCGACCACCGAGCTGCTCAGCGTGCGGATGCCCCACCCGCTGAACATGTCGCCGCCGAAAAGCATGTCCGAAACGCGCTGGCTGCTCGTGCGGCTCGCCATCCCGGTCCAGAGCACGTGCCCCGCGTTCGAAGCGGGCGTTGGCACCGGCTGTCCGTCGCCATCGAGGCACAGCACGTACCCGAGCTCCTCGTGGCCGAACGCCGCTTCGAGCGCCTGCGCGAATTTCCCCGGCCGCGCGATTTCGTCGTCGCGGGGGCGAAGGCCGAGCGCGAGCGCCAGGCTGACGTACGCGCCGAACGCCGCCCCGAGGTATCCCTGCACTTCGACCAGCGCGATCGGCGGCTTCACGAGCTCCCCGGTGGGCCAGACGATGGCGTCGTGGGAGTCCTTCCAGCCCTGGTTCTCGAGCCCGATCGCCGTCTTCCGTTCGTACGCCAGGAACCCGCGCGGTCCCTTCGCGGCCGTGGTCACGCACCAGTCCATCGCCCGTTCGATGTGCGGCCAGAGTTCCCGGATGAGCTCCAGGTCGCCGGTCCAGCGCAGGTATTCGAACGCCGCGAGGATGTACAGCGGCGTGACGTCCACGCTCCCGTAGTAGCGCCCGAACGGGACCTCGCCCGTGTTCGCCAGCTCGCCCCAGCGCAGCTCGTGCGGGATCTTCCCGGGCTCGGCGTCCTTCGCCCGGTCGTAGCCATCCGACTGGTATTTCGCGAGCAGCTTCAACGACGCCCTAAGCACCTGGGGGCAGAACGCGAGCAGCTCCATGCCCGTGATCAGGCTGTCGCGGCCGAACAGCGTATCGAACCACGGCACGCCGGCGGCGATGAATTCGTGCCCGTCGACGTGATCGCGCAGCGCCTCGATGTCGAGCAGCGCGCGCTCGATCACCTGGTTCACCGCACCGTCGTCGGTCTCGATGCGCGTGAGCCCGTTGAACCACTCGCGCTGGCGCCGCTTGACGCGGGTCGCCGCCGCGCTGAAGTTCCGCTCGCAGAGCCCCCGTTCGGTGCACACCTCGACTTCGATCGTCTGCGTCTGCCGCGGTTCCAGCTCCACGCGGAACACCGCCTCGTCGCGCGTCAGCCGTTCCGGTGTCGTGTGGAAGCGAACGCTCGTGGTCCGCGTGACGGCGTCGCTGCCCGTGTACGAAAAGTGCACGGCGTTGCTTTCGACCTCCACCTTCACCGGTGATCGCGGCTGCGTGCGCTCGAATCCGCGCACTTCGAAGATGTCGGCGAAGTCGGCATCGAAGGCGATCCGCAGCTCCGGCCCCACCGTCCGCTGGGAGTAGTTCGAAATCGTGAACGACTCGAGCAGCCCTTCGATCAGCACCCGGCGCCGCCGCACCGTGAGCGCCTGCGCGGGGATGGTTTGCCCTTCGGGGCCCTTCAGCGCCGGGTTCGTGAAGATGGCGCTGAGCCCATGCTCCGTCTCGCGGGCATCGAGCACCGTTGGCGGTACGCCCCCGAACGTAAACGACAGCTTCGAAAGGTACCGGGTGTCCTTGTGGTACATCCCGGTGGCCGGCTCGGTTGCGGCGTCGATGTCGCCGTCGGGACGGCTGAGGAGCGACGTTTCGTCGCTCCTCAGCACCAGCAGATGTGTTATCGAACCAACCGGCTGCGGCTCTTCGCCTACCGGCAGCCAGTCGCCGTCCGCGGGAGCTGGCTCGATCGTCATCTGATCAATGGCTCTCCCATCGTCCCTGGAGACTCGTCGCGGCCCGGGCCCTCGCTGATGGGCTGGCCGGTCAGCTTCCGGTACAGCGCTTCGTGGCGGGCGACGGCCACGGGGGCCGAAAACAGCTCGCGCACCCGCTGCCGGCAGGCGGTACGATCGAGCGCGCTCATCTGCTCGACCGCCGCCACAGCTTCGTCGACGTTCTCGCAGATGCGGCCCGTCACGCCGTCGTCAATGACTTCCGGGACGGATCCGTTCCGGAACGCGATCACCGGCGTGCCCGTGGCCATCGATTCGATCATGACAAGCCCGAACGGTTCCGGCCACTGGATGGGGAAGAGGGTCGCGAGCGCGCCCGCGTAAAGCCGCCCGAGCTCTTCGGGGCTCGGCTGCGCGAGCAACTCCACGTTCACACCCGCCAGCGCCGGCCGTACGACCAGTTCGAAGTACTCCTGTTCCTGCACTTCATTGATCTTCGCGCAGAGCACCAGGCGCCTGCCACTCCGCCGGGCGATCTCCAGCGCCTCGAGGACGCCTTTTTCGGGGCACATGCGGCCGACGAACAGCAGGTACTCGCCCGGCTTCGCTTCGAACGGAAACGCGGGCAGGTGCACCGCGTTCCAGATGACGGTCGCGTCCAGGCCATCGGGCAGCGTGTTCCGCTGGTTCTCGCTGATCGCGATCAGGTGCACGCGGCCCGCGAGCCGCCGGTAGAGCCGGTGCACTTCCGGCGTGACCTGTCCGTGCACGGTGTGCACCACCGGAATCGGCACGGCGATGCCGGGGAGGATCCCCAGCCGCGTGTGATCGTGGATGATGTCGAACTCACGCCATCGGGAATACGCCTCGATCAGGTGTTCGCCTTCCACCAGCGGGTCCCCGAGGAGGGGCGACGGTGCGGCGTCGAACGTCTCCACGAGATTGGCGCTGCTGCGCGAACCTCCGGCCGCGAACAGCGTCACCTCGTGACCGCGTTCCACCAACCCTTCCGTCAGGTAACTGACTACCCGTTCGATGCCGCCATAGCCACTCGGAGGAACGGTGAACCACGGCGGCGCGACCATTCCGATGCGCATCGCTTCTCGATCCTTCCTGAGTTCCTTTGGTGACCGCTGCTGCTCCCCACCCGGCATGTTTATAGCCAGCACCGCATCTCGACGGCAAGATATGCCGGCCGCCCCGGGATGCCGTATGCATGACATGGGTTATCGATATTTCACGAAGCTGAACGTCCGGCCGCGGAAAGGGGAATGGCCCGGGTTCAGCCGGGCCATTCGCGGTCAGGGTCGAAGCGAATCAGGCAGCGCGAGACGGCTGATGGAGCCGCTGCGCACGCCGCGGTATGTAGTCGGGGTCGAGCGGCACCTCCCAGAGGCTCCATTTGCCCTTTTCCCACTGTTCCCGGTACAGGCCCCACTGGTTGTAGCGGAGGCGCCGCCGCTCGGCGAGCGCGCGTTGCACCGGCCACGGGAGCTGGTCGAGCGGCGCGGCCGGCAGCGGCGGGCTACCGCCGTAATGGCCCTCGTGCGGGCGTAGCTCGCGGTTCAGTTCCCGCTGCATCGCCCAGATCACCAGTTCCACGTGCTCGTCGGTCACCGGTTCGATGCCCGAGTCCACACCCGGGTAGTAGAAGTTCGGGTTGTCGAGGGCTTCCAGCGCCTCGCGGATGTCCTCGTTCACCTCATCGGCCAGGTCCTGGAGCGCGGGTGGGAGGTCCGGGTCCCGGGCCGACCACTGCGGGTTCTCCGGCTTCTGGGTCAGCAGGGCGCGCTGCTGGCCCAGCCGAATATCCAGCGATGAGAGCGCGATCCGGATGGGCTCGAGCTCCTGTTCGTGGGTCACCAGCTCGAAGAGCTCAGCATAGCGGATCGGCTTCCCAGGGACGATGAACGGCTGATGTGTGTCGCGAAGAGCGACCGCCCCCGTCGTGGGGTCGACCGCGTGCACCAGTGCGGCGAACACGCGGAGCCGCCGGCCGGGGCTGGGGTCCACCCGGCTCGGGTCGAACGATCCGACTTCCCGTTCGGCCAGCGGCACGAATGCTGCCTGGCCCCCGTTCGGCGGCTGGGCATAGCTGGCGTCGAACCAGAGGCCTGCCATGACTACGGCGCCACGTCGGGAGAGGCGCCTTCACGCCGCTGCTGCGGGCAAATCCGGGCGGGATCCGTGAAGCGCTCGGGCCAGGGCGTTACCGACGGGCTGATCCCCGGCGTGATCGTTGGAGTGACGGTGGGAGTAGGCATGATTCTAACCTCCGTTGATCTGGCGGAGCCGTTCCTGGACCTCGCTGGCTGTCGGTGTCCCCGGCTCTTCCGCCGTGGCATCGAAGCCGGCCTCGATGGCCTGCCTCACCCGAAACGACTTCATCAGGATGTTCTTGCCGATTGGCACACCCGAAGGCGACTTCGCCGATTGCGGGACGCAGTAGTCGATCACGAGCGCGTCCTGCATGCGAAGGACAAGCGCCGCCTCATCGAGCCCGAGCTCTTCGCAACGCAGCAGCGATTCCGCTATCTGGTCGTTCAGCTCCAGGCTCGCGGGCGGATACCTCCACTGCTCCTGCTGTCCCACCTCATGGCGGATCACCGACTGCAGGAGCCACAGCTCTTCGCATGTGAAGACTGCCGTCGCTGTTCGCGTCTCGTCCCAGTCTGGAATTGCCATAGGTGGCACCCCCTCGGGACTGTCTCGCACCTTGTGCGACTCCCTGGGTACCAGCATCAGCCGCGCAGGGGGCCCCCTCGCCTCAATCCCCCCGCGGGGAACCTAAACTCTCTATCACACTCGCCCGCCGCCCCTCGGCCAGGAGCACCGTTGGCTCCATCCCGCGGCCCAAACGAGGCGTCGTGCGCCGACCGCTTACCCGCGCGCGCTCCGTGCATCCAGCAGATGCACGGTTCCCGTGGTGCCATCGACCCGTATGCGGGCGCCGTCGCGAATGGTGCGGGTGCCAGTGCCGGTGCCCGCGACGCACGGAATCCCATATTCGCGTGCAACGATCGCGCAATGCGAAAGTGGCCCGCCGCTATCGGCCACCACCGCCGACACGACCCCGAACAGTGGCGTCCAGGCCGGCATGGTCATGGGGCACACCAGGATGTCGCCGCGCTCGATCTTGTCGGCCTCGTCGAGCGTCATCACCACCTTCGCCACGCCCGTCACCACGCCGGCCGAACAGGGGTACCCCGAGATGACCGTTGGGTCGCTCCCCTGGACCACGCCGAGCCCGAAGAACTTGGTCACCAGCGGGTCGGGTGGCATGTCCGCGGGTGGCGGGGTGCCGAGGATGGGCGGCGGGGTGAGCCGCCCCTGCGCGACCCGCGCCTGGCGACGCTCCTTCGCGCGCTCCGCGTACCCGTCGCCGTTGCCGCCGCGAGCCAGCGCTGCGATTTCATCGTACACGAGGTAAAAGACGTCCTCGGGGTCGCTGAGCACCCCGGCATCCGTGAGCCGCTTCCCGAGCTCCAGGGTTGCCGCCCGGCACACCATCGTGAACTTCTGGTCGATGGTGAAGTTGTGGTCCTCGGCGATGGGTATGTACTGCTGGGCCATCATGAGCATGCCCCGGAACTGCGGCCGGAGCTCCTCCGGCAGCTTCGACTCCAGCTCGGCGGCGAGGCGGTCGCGTTCGGCCGCCTGGCGCGCATGCGCGATGAACGGGTCCTGGTCGTCGGGCTTCCCCAGGTAGTGTTTCAGCTGCACCAGCGCCGATGACGGGTCTTCGCGCCACGAGGGGTGGCCCATCTCCATGAACACGTCGGAGCGCCAGCCGTAGGTTTCGAGGAACTGCGCCCAGCGCTCCCGAAATTCGCCGGCTGCCGGGTGGCCGCCGAGTTCGAGCTGTCCGTCGCGGACCACTGCCGCGTTGACGGCGCCGGCGAGACCCGGTGTAGCCCGGATCCAGCGGCTCAGCTCCCAGAGCGCGTGGCCCATCTCCACCGACTTGTTATCGAAGCCCTGCAGCAGCAGCCGCGACTGCACCACGGCCCCTTCGCCGAGTACCTGCCCGAGGAAC
>JBLNCO010000217.1:0-21281 GCA_050260715.1 Hyphomicrobiales bacterium
CGTCGAACTTCGCGACGGCCCCGAAGGGACGACCTGGACCCTGAAGTGACCTGTCGCGGCGAAGGCACCGCCCGTAGCGTGCCCCGCTTCGAACCCGGTACGCTGCGCCGCATGAGATTCGCGCCGCTCCTCCTCGCCGCGCTCCTCTGCCTCCCCCTCGCCGCCTGCAGCGACGACGACGATGACGACGCGACACCCGCCGGGGACGAATTCGCGAACGTGGAGGAATCGCTCGAGCTGGCCAGCTCCGCTTTCGCCGACGGCCAGGCCATCCCGGTCGAGTTCACCTGCGACGGTGCGAACCAGTCCCCGCCGCTTTCGTGGCAGGCCGGCCCCGAAGGCACGAAGAGCTTCGCCCTCATCGTCCGCGATCCCGATGCACCCGGCGGCAACTTCGACCACTGGGTGGTGTTCAACCTCCCGGCGGAGAACGTGGAGCTGCAGCAGGGCTTCGGGGCGGCCCCCGGCGAGGGCGGCGTCGCCCTGGGCAAGAACAGCACCGGGAAGATCGGCTACACCGGCCCCTGCCCGCCGAAGGGCCAGGCGCACCACTACCGCTTCCTGATCCTCGCGCTCGACGCCCGGCTCGACCCCTCGATTTCCACCGCCGGTGACCTCATCCTCGCCGCCCAGGGCCATGTCCTCGCGCGCGGCGACCTGACCGGTACCTACCGCCGCGCCGAGTGATCACCCGCTAACCCGCCCTCGCGCCTCGCCGGAGCGCCGTCGTACGATGCTGGCGCGTGAAGCTGCTCGCCGTGGTCGCCGCCATCGCCGCCGGGTTCGCGGCCCTCAACGCCCTCGCCCAGCCCCAGATCCCGGCCACCTTCTACGGCTCCGCCAGCATCGACGGCCAGCCCGTCCCCGATGGCACCGCAGTGCGCGCCTTCATCGATGGCAAGGACTGCACCCAGGGCGGCGCGTCCTACAAGGGCACCGTCACCGATGGCGGCGTCTCCGCCTACACCATCTCCGTCATGCACGAGAGCCAGGCGGAAGGCTGCGGACGCGACGGCAAGACCATCACGTTCACTATCGGCGGCCGCGACGCGGCGCAGACGGCCACCTGGGCCATCGGACCCCACCGTCTCGACCTCAACGCCGGCGCCGGCGAACCGCAGCCGCTGCCAACGCCGACCCCCACGCCCACCCTCGACCCCACGCGGGCGATCGAGGCAACGGCGACCGCCGCGGCCACCCTCACCCCTGCCCCTTCCACCAGCCCCGTCCCCGGCACGCCGCCAACCGACCCCATCGAGCTCCCGGCACTCACGCCACGGCCGCCCGGAGGCACCGAAACGGTGCCCGCGGTAACCTCGGGCTCCGATGGCGGAGGCGGCACTTCGACCGCGCTCTTCGTGCTCGGTGCGCTGCTGGTGGTCGCTGCGATCGGCGGCGCCGGGGGCTACTGGCTGAGCCGCCGCGGCCGCCCACCCGCGAACGGGGCTTAATCTTCGTTTGCGGAGTGGTCGTATAAGCTGATACAGGCTACTCGTTTGGTACATGAAAATACTCCGCGTCCTCGCAATCGTTTCGTTCCTTGCCGGGCTCTCGCTGTTGGTGGCCGGCTTTGTGGCGAACCAGGACGACAGCGATAGCCGGGCCGACGCCGCGCCGCCCGAATTCACCTCCACGCCGACGCCCACGCCCGGCGACGTTGAAACGCCAACGCCGACACCCACACCACCGCCCTACGATGGCGGCGTCACGCGCTTCATCATCCCGAAGCTCAACGTCGATTCCCTCGTCGAAACGATCGGCCTGCTGCCCGATAACCGGCTCGATACGCCCCACAACCCCCACAACACCGGCTGGTACGACATCGAGGGCTACGGCAAGCCCGGGTTCGGCGGCAACTCCGTGTTCTCCGCCCACGTCGACTACTGGCCCGATATTCGCGGCCCATTCCACGACATCCGTAACCTGGTGCCGGGCGACGAAGTCATCGTCCAGATGGACAACGGGCTCCAATACCACTACCGCGTCATCAGCTACCACCGCTACGACGTTAACAACATCCCCATGGGCGACCTCATCTGGCCGAAGGAACGGCCCGAAAACGTCGAGTGGATAACGATGATCACCTGCGGCGGCCGCTTCGTGCAGACCCAGGATAGTGGCGCCGGCGAATACCTTGACCGCGACGTCGTGGTCGCCGAGCGCTTCGAGCCCTGACGAAAGGTAACTGCATGGTCAACGTGTGTGACGATCTGCCTGTTGCCACGGAAAAGCGTGCGTTAGCTTTGGATCTCTCGACATCCACGAAGGTCAGGGAGGACCGAAGTTGAACCTCATCCGGTTCGCTCCGTTCGCCGCCACCATCCTCGCCGGCGCCGCCATCGTTGCCGGCGTAGCCTGTGGCGGCGGCGACGATGACGACCCCGCGACCCCGCCGCCGGCAACCGAGACGGCCTCCGCCACCGCCACCCCGACGGAGGCGCCGCCAACACCGACACCCACCCCGACGCCGTACGCGGGCCTCGTGACGCGGCTCGCGATCCCGCGCTTCGGCGTCGATGCGCCGATTGAGGAGCTGGGCGTCGATAGCACGAACACCCTCGAAACGCCGACGAACGAGAACACCGATGTTGGCTGGTATAGCATCTACGACCGGCCCGGCTGGCACGGCAATGCCGTCTTTTCGGCGCACGTCTACTACCACAACATCCCGGCGCCCTTCGTGAACCTCGCCAAGAGCGTCGAAGGCGACCAGATCGTCGTGACGATGGCCGACGGCACCCAGTACACCTACCAGGTCATTTCGAACACGCGCTACAACCGCGACACCATCCCCATGGGCGACATTATCTGGCCGAAGAACAAGCCCGAAGGCAAGGAGTGGATCACGCTCATCACCTGCGGCGGCCAGCTCGATTCCACTGGCTGGGAGTACCTCGATCGCGACGTGATCGTCGCCGAGCGCGTCTCCTAGTTCGCCTCCCAACTTTCGCGAACCAGCTACGGGCGCTTCGCTTTCGAAGCGCCCGTTCGCTTTGCCCCGCATCGGGGCCGCCGCTGCTGCCTATCAGGGTTTTCCCGCTCCCCGCTGCGGAGGTCTGCCCATTAAGAGCGCGGAGGATCGCTCGTACGCTCGCCTCACGACTGTCGGACGCCTGCCACCTGGCGTCCCCGGAGGACCTGTGATGCGAGTGAGAGCTGCTCTGGCCGCTGGCGCCCTCTCTGCCGCCGTTGCCGTTACCGCCGCGATTGGCGCGACCGCCGCGGGCGCCACGACGCCCGTCCTGCCCGGCTGGAACAACGTTCCCTATCTCGGCAATTCGGCGCCGCCATCCGAGGCGCTCTCGCCCATCGACGGCCAGTACTCCGCCGTCTACCGCTGGGACGCGGGACAGCAGGAGTACGAGCTTTACGCGCCGAACGTGCCCGACTACGTGAACACGCTCGACCAGCTCAACACCGGCGACGCCATCTGGATCAACGTCTCCGGGCAGGGCGGCTCGCTCCCGGGCCTCGATCAGTCCGGCGGCGGCTCCGGTGGCGGGTCGGGCAAGTTCTCCGTCCCGGCGAGCGCCTTCCTCCCGATGAACGACCTCGCCATCTACGAAAAGACCTTCAACGAGCTCCATCCCGTCGGGACGGATGAGGCTTCGAAGCGCTATTTCGCCCCCGTCTACCTCCCCGACGGCGTGACCGTCACGTCCATGACCGCCCACTTCGAGGCCTCCGGCGGCGACGTCCAGGTTCGCCTCGACTACACCCCTCTCGCGAACGGCGGCCAGCCCGCGCAGATCTACAAGCTGGTGGAGGTGCTTTCGTCGTCCGGGGCCTCCCCGCAGACGGCCACCGCCTTCCAGCACACCGTCGACAACGGTGCGAACGTCTACTTCCTCGTCGTCGACCTGACGGGCGGTGCGGGCACGAAGTTGCGCGGCATCACCATTTCCTACACGGGCTGACGCCATGACCCTGGTACGGCCCGGGAAGTCCTCGCACTGGCGCCTGGCGCTGCTCGTTCTCGCCGTCGCCGCGTTCGCCGCAAGCCTCGCCGCGCTTCGCTCCCACGATGCCGGCGCCATCACCAACGACGACGACGTGCAGTTCACCGTCACCCAGTCGCCGCCCGCCCCGACCTTCGTCCAGCCGGGCAGCGACCTCATTCTGACGGTCGATGGTCTCGTTTCGCCCACCTCCCCGAGCTATTCGCCGCTCTACTTCGAGTTCGATATGCCCGCGGGCCTGTCGTTCACCAGCGGCGGCTCGTCGACGGGCGTTACCTGCGCCGCGCTGCCCCCGCCGTCGTCCTCGGTCATCCGCTGCGACTACGGGAACGTCTTCCCCGGCCCGCTGGTGCAACTCACCCTCTCCTTTAAGGTCACGGGCAACACCACTACCGACGCCGCCCGCACCCGCATGCGCGCCGGCCCGGGCGACGGCGCCCCCGACGACGCGACCGCGGGCACCGGCGACGCCTTCGTGGGTGCGGGCGCCATCACCGTCTTCGATGTGCCCGCCAACATCACCCTCGCCGACTCCGCCAGCCCGAGCCTCGTTTTCGAAGGCGGCCAGTCGACCTACACGGCAACCTTCACGAACACCACCGGCATCGCAACCGGCACCTTCTCGACCGCGATCGCCTTCACGAACGGGACCATCGTGAGCACCTCCTGCGCCGCGCCGGGCGGGACGAATGGCACATCCGGCGGTACGGGCACGAGCACGGCGGCCTGCAGCGGCTCGAACATCGCCGCCGGGCCCGGCAGCACCTTCACGATGACCGTCCTCGTCGCCGCGAACGACACCAGCAACGGCGCCATCATCACCCCGGACATCACGGCCACCGGCCTCGGGCTCGCCCCGGGCGACTTCACCGAAAAGACCATCGCGGTGAACGAAGTCGGCCTGGTGAACACGGGCGCCTCGCCCGGCATCGGCGTCCCGGTCAACGTCTGCACCGCGACCACCACCGACATCGCCGGTCAGTCCGCGGGCGGCTCCGCGCAGCCCGGCGACGGCACTCTGCTCATCGGCTCGCCCTCCACCAACTACATCCTCCAGACCGGCGACTTCACCGTGAGCGGCCCGGCGACGGTCACCCTCAGCGCGGCCACCGGTTGCGGCGCGAACCAGAGCGGTGTCGCCTTCACCCCCGCCGATCCCGGCAGCTACGTGGTCACCGCCCACTACAACGTCGGCGGCACGAACTCCCTGACCATCACCGTCCCCGGCGTGTCGAACCCGGTGCCGTCGGTATCGTCGCTCTCGCCGAACAGCGCCATCGCCGGTGGGGCCGGCTTCACGCTTACCGTGAACGGCTCGAACTTCGTGGCCAGCTCGGTCATCCAGTGGAACGGGGCCGACGTCCCCACCACCTACGTCAGCCCCACCCAGCTCACCGCCACCATCCCCGCTTCCGATATCACCACGGCGGGGAGCGCCAACGTGCGTGTCGTCTCGCCCTCGCCGGGCGGTGGCACGTCGTCGCAGCTGCCGTTCGCCATCAACAACCCGCTGCCCACGCTCACGTCGGTCGCCCCCACGTCGGCCATCGCCGGCGACCCCGGGTTCACGCTGACCGTCAATGGCACCGGCTTTATCGCCACCTCGAAAGTGCGCTGGGACGGCGCCGACCTCGCGACCACCTACGTCTCCGCGACGCAGCTCACCGCGAGCGTCCCGGCCACGAACATTGCCACGGCCGGCTCCCACAGCGTGACGGTGAACACCCCCGCACCCGGTGGCGGGACCTCCGGCAGCCTGGCCTTCGCCGTGAACAATCCCGTCCCGGCGATCACCGCCATCGCCCCGGACAACGCACCCGCTGGCGGCGCCGGTGCGACCGTCACCATCACCGGCGCCGGGTTCTTCTCCGGCTCGAAGGTCCAGTGGAACGGCAGCGACCGCACGACCACTTTCGTCAGCGCGACCGAGCTCACCGTCGCCCTCACGCCCGCGGACCTTGCGGCCGAGGGCGTCGGCAATCTCGTTGTCGTGAACCCCGCGCCGGGCGGTGGCTCCTCGGCGCCGATGACCTTCACGGTTGGCGCCCCGGAAGTCATCGAGAGCGACGAGCTCGCCGTCACGCCTCCGACCGGTCTCGTCCCCCGCAGCCGGCTGACCTTCACCGCCGCCGCCGGTAGCCTCGCGCCCGATAGCGTGTCGTTCGTCATCCAGCGCGACGACGGCATGTACTGGAACGGCGATTCGGCGGCCTGGCAGGAGGACCCGTTCGAGAACCCCGCAACCCTCATCGATACCGCCTGGACGCTCGCCATCACGGGCGAAGCCCGCCGCCAGTTCGCCGGCACTACGGTCACCGTGACGGCCCACGCGCTCGCCGGTACCCAGCCCTACGTGAGCGCTATCGCCGTCCAGGTTCCCATTCGCTGAGGAGGGAGAGGCGAGATGGGGAGGGCGTGCGTTTACCAGCGCATGCCCTCCCCGGGCCACTCGGGGATCGGTCCTCCCAACATCGGATGTTCCCCGATGTCTCGCTGGTCCTGCCGACCGCTACGTTCGTTGCAATGACATTCCTCCGCCCCCGGTTCGCCGCCTCGCTCATCGCCTTGCCGCTGCTCGCCCTGGCGATGACCGGCTGTCTCGGCTATCCGGCCGAGGGCGCTGTCGCGACGCCCACGGCCCCGGGTCAGTCGGGCGGGTCGCGTCTCCCGCAACTGCTCGCGCAGCTGCAGGGCAGCGGCGCCGGGCTCGAACTCTTCGATGCCCCGACGAGCCAGGTGGCCGCCGCCCAGGACCAGCAGCAGAACAAGTTCGACGGCAGCACCGCGACCATCAGCCCCGGCAGCACCACGCCGCGCCCAACGAGCACCGTCGCGGGCACGCGCACGCCCGGGTCGGGCACCGATAGCCGGCCGCTCGAGCCCACTCAGTCTGCGGGCGATACCGCCACTCCCACCCCCACCGAGCCACCGGCGACCGCCACGCCCACTCCGACCGAGACGGCCAAGCCGGAGCCCACAGAGCTGCCCGAAACGCCCACGCCCACCGCCACCATCCCCACCGAAGGCGGCCTGCCCACCGAAGGGAGCAGCGAGTGAACGCGGCCGGCGCCACCTCGCGGTGCGTGACCTGCGGGCGGGGGCTCGGCTTCGAAGAGTGGTCCCGCGGGCTCGACCAGTGCCCCTACTGCACCGGCGTGCGCCGCCGCCGCGAACCTGCAGCGACCTTCGTCCGGAGCGATGCAGCGCCACGCCCCCGCGCGGCCGCAGCCGCCGCCCCTCGCCCGCCCCGCCCGGCCCCGAGTCCCCGGCCGGACGACTATCAGCAGATGCTCGACGACGTGCCCGAGGAGCTCCTCGACGAGCTCGTGGCGATGCTCGAAGCCGAAGTCGACCGGCGCCCCGAGCTCGCGGCCCGCATGGCCAGCAAGTCCGAGCCCTCGAACCCCGTCCAGGAGGTCATCGAGGAGATCGGCATCGGCCGCACGCCCGGCGAGCTGCAGTGGGCCATCTGGGGCTTCGCCACTGGCTTCGGCCTGAACGTCATCCTCGCCAAATACGCGCAGATGTCCGCCCACGCGCCGATGTCGCAGTTCATCGCGCCGATGCTTATCGGTGGCTTGGTTGCAGGCGCCGCCTGCGCCGCCATCGGCTGGGGCCTCGCCCGGCTTCGCACCCGCTGACTCGCGCCCCAGATTTGCAGCAACGCTCCCGCGCCGGGATCCTCAGGTACAGGGCCCACCGCGGCCAAGGAGTCTTGCATGCGAATCCTGGTTACCGGCGGCGCCGGGTTCATCGGCTCTCACGTGGCCGAAGCCTACCTCGCCGAAGGCCACGAGGTGGCCATCATCGACAACCTGGCCACCGGCCGCCGTGCCAATGTCCCCGCCGGCGCTACGCTCCATGAGGTCGACATCCATTCGAACGAGGCCGCGCGGATCTTCGAATCCTTCCAGCCCGAGGTGGTGAACCACCACGCCGCCCAGGCGAGCGTGAAGGTCAGCACCGGCGACCCCGTATTCGACCTCGAAGTGAACGGCGGCGGTACGGCCCGCATCGCGGCGCTCTGCGTCGCGAACGGCGTGCGGAAGCTGATCTACTCGTCGTCGGGCGGCACCGTCTACGGCGAGCCCGATGAGCTCCCGGTGCCCGAGACCCACCCCACGCGCCCGGTCTCGAACTATGGCCTCTCGAAGCTCGTCGGCGAACTCTACCTGCAACTCAACGGCCGCACGTCCGGCCTCGAGTACACCATCCTGCGCTATTCGAACGCCTACGGGCCGCGGCAGGACCCCCACGGCGAGGCGGGCGTGGTCGCCATCTTCACGGGCAAGATGCTCGCCGGCGAACAGTGCACCATCGATGGCGACGGTGAGCAGAAGAAGGACTACATCTACGTCGGCGACATCGCCCGCGCGAACGTCCTCGCGCTAACCGCCGGCAGTGGCGCCGCCATCAACATCGGTACCGGCCGCGGCACCACCGTCAACGAGATCTACCGGGCGCTCAACGACGCCACCGGCAACACGGTCGAACCGCGCCACGGCCCGCCCCGGCCCGGCGACGTCCGCAACTTCTGGCTCGATACGTCGCGCGCCCGCGAGCTCCTCGGCTGGCAGCCGGAGGTCTCCTTCGACGATGGCATCCGCATGACCGTCGACTGGTTCCGCGCCCACCGCTAGCGGCCGGAACCGCCCTGCTCGTCCGCTTCCGGCAGCCGCAGCGAGAAGAGGTACACCACCAGCGTCGCGATCACCGACACGATCACGAAGCTGACGACCGTGCTCACAGCCACCGCCTGCCAGGCGTTGTCGCCGGGGTGCGTCGCGATCCACACCGAACCGGCCATCGCCCCGCCGATCGCCGCCGCCGTCCCGTTCCCCGCGAACACGTTCCGGCTGCCATTCGGCGCCGAAAACGCCAGCCCGGTGAGCACCGGCCCACCGAAGAAGATCACGATGAGGATGAGCGGCGGGAACACGAACAGCGAGAGCAGCGCCACGATGAACATGGTCGTCCACGCGCCAACCGCCCGGCGCAGCGTGTTGGTGGTCCGCAGGGGCGGGTTGGCCGCGGTGTTCGCCATGCCCCAAGGGTACGGCATGCCCCGTTCCCGATCCTTCGCCGCCACCTGTAACCCATCCGCGAGCACGATCCCGCGCCCGAAAGGGACCGTTCCCCGCGCCACCGGCTACGCTGAAGATCGTGGATCAACTCGTCCTGGCCTCCGACTTCGACGAGACGCTCGCCACCGGCGGGCGCGTCCTTCCCCGGACGCTCGCGGCCATCGAACGGCTCAAGGAGAGCGGCCGCAAGTTCATCCTCGTCACCGGCCGCCGCCTCGAAGACCTCGAAGCGGTTTTCCCGGAGCTCGAGATCTGCGATCGCATCGTCGGTGAGAACGGCGCCGTGGTGTACGACCCGGGGGCGAGAGACGTCCGGCCCATCGCCGAACCGCCCCCGCCCGCGTTCGCCGAGCGCCTGGCCGCCAGCGGTGTGGAGCCCCTCGAAATCGGCCACGTCATTGTGGCCACTCGCGAGCCCCACCAGGAGGCCATGCTCGCGGCCATCCAGGAACTTGGCCTCGAACTGCACATCATCTTCAACAAGGGCGGGGTGATGGCCCTGCCCACCGGCGTGAACAAGGGCGTCGGGCTCCAGGCGGTGCTCGATGAGTTCGGCATCGAAAAGGAGCTCGTGGCAGCCATCGGCGACGCCGAGAACGACCACTCCCTGTTCGAAGTCGCCGGGTACCCGGTCGCCGTCGCCAACGCCATCGACAGCCTGAAGCAGAAGGCCGCGCTGGTGACGCGCGAACGCGCCGGCGCGGGCGTCGAGGAGCTCATCGGCCGCCTGCTGTCCAGCCGCGAGGCGCCCACTGCGTTCGGCCGGCCGGCGGCCGCGGGCGATCCCACGCTCCCGAAGGTCGTTGCCCGCGAAGCGCACGACGCCACAGGCTGAGCCTTACCCCGCGGATTCGGGGTGGGTGATACCCTCTATCCGGTAGCGCCCGTTCCTATGGCCACTCAGCACCACGATCCCGAACAGGACCATCTCCCCGACGAACGTCCGCAGCGCCGCCGCGAGTACTCCGGCGCCACCTCCACGCTCGGCCTCGCCGCTGTCGTCGTGCTGGCCGTGGGCTTCGCCATCTGGTGGTTCGAACTTCGCCAGGATTCCGCCGCCATCGACGACGGCGTTTATGGCATCGTCGATCTCGCCGACGCCCAGAACCCCACGTCGAAGAAGCCCGCCGCCGAGGAGGGCCGCGCCGCCCCCGACTTCGTCCTTCCCGGGCTGATGGGCGGCGAAGTGCAACTCACGGCCTACCGTGGCAAGTTTGTGCTCCTGAACTTCTGGGCCTCGTGGTGCCCGCCCTGCCGCCAGGAAACCCCAGACCTCCAGGCGCTCGCCGAGGACCCCGCCGCCGGCAACCTCGTCATCATCGGCGTGAACCAGCAGGAGGCCGATGACGTCGCCGCGGACTTCATCGACGACTACGGCGTGACCTACCCCATCGCGATGGACCACGCGGGCGAAGTCTCCGTCGCCTACCGCGTCAGCCGCGACCTCCCGGTGAGCATGCTCGTCGACCCCTCGGGCGTGATCGCGAAGATCTACATCGGCCAGCTCACCGGCGACCAGATCGACGCCATCCGCTCGGAGTACCTCGCGCCATGACCGGCCGGGTGACCACCGCCGCGCCCACGCTCCAGCCGGGTGGCTTCGACCCCCTGCGCTGGGCCTGGAAGCTCCTGTGCAACGTGAAGTTCGCGCTCTTCCTCGTCGGGCTGGCGGGCTTCGCGGGGCTCATGGGCGTGGTCCTTCCGCAGGTGCCCGCTCCGATGCGCGCGAACCCGGCCGCCCGCTCCGCCTGGATCGAGCTCCGCCGCGAGGATTTCGGGCCGCTCACCGGGCCTATGGACCGCCTCGAACTCTTCGACGTGTTCCACGCCGGGTGGTTCTACGCCCTCTGGTTCCTGATCATCATCGCGGTCACTGTCTGCACCGTAAGCCGCATTCGCCCGACCATCCGCGGCGTTCGCCACCCCCATAAGACCGTCTCCGACCGCTACTTCGAGACCGCCCACCACCGCGCCGACTTCTCGCACCCCGGCGGCGCCGATGCGGTCGAGTCGGCACTCCGCAAGCGCCGCTACGCGGTCGAGCGCACGCGCGAGACGGATGGCGCCACCTACCTTTTCGCCGAACGCTTCCAGTGGGGCGCCTACGGCACCTTTCTGAGCCACCTCGCGCTGCTCATGCTCCTCGTCGGCGGCCTGCTTACGCACTTCGTTGGCTTCGACCAGACCCTCGTCATCGCCGAGGGCACCCCGCCGATGTCCGTCTTCGCCACGCCCGGCCCGAACCAGATGTTCGTGAAGATGGTCGATGCCTACCGCGGCCTCGATGGCGCCGGCAACATCGTGGACTACCACAGCATGATAGAGGTCCGGAAGGGCGACCAGACGGTGACCTGCAAGGCAACCGTGAACGACCCCTGCCACGCCTTCGGCTACAAGATCCACCAGGCGGCCTTCTTCAACGACATCGCCCGCCTGCGCATCACCGGCGCCGATGGCCGCGTCGTCTACGACGGCGTGCTCGACTTCGAAAACCAGACGACCACCGTCCCCGCCGTGCGCCTCACCGGCCCCGACGGGAAGGTTCTCTTCGATGCCCCGGTGCCCCAGGCCGGCACCGATACCGGCGCCACCCCCGCCCGCACCGACGATGTCGCCGTCGGGCTCGTGCCCGCCGGCGGCGATGGCGCCTTCGGGCTCGGCTGGCGCGTCGTGGACAACGAGCTCCGGGTGGTCGCGCTCGATGCCGGGCTCGGCCAGCCGCGCGAGCTCCGGCCCGGCGACACCGTCCCCGTGGCCGGCGGGCAGTTGACCTACACCGGCCCCCGGAACATCCCGGCGGTCCAGCTCGACGACCTCGGGCCCTCCGGCGCCGTGGTCCAGATGCCCACCGGGACCGATGGGCGTCCCTACCTCGTCGTCAGCGGCATCGCCGAGGACAACGTAATGCTCCAGCAAGGGCAGCCCTACACCGCGCCCGACGGGTCGACCTATACATTCGAAGGCCAGGTCGAAGCGTCGGGCATCTCCGTGAAGCGCGACCCGGGCGACCTGTTCATCTGGATTGCCGTCGCGATGGCGATGGTCGGCCTCGCAATCACCTTCTACGTGCCTCGCCGCCGCCTCTGGGTGAAGATCACGCCCGGCCGCACCTACTTCGCGGGCATCGCCGAGCGCACCACCCGCCTCGGGCGAGAACTCCGGCACATGGGCGCCGAGCTCGGCTCCCGCGACGCCCTTCGTCCCGAGGACCACGAGCCGTAGCGTCGCCTCCCGCCCTGCGACACGCACTTGTCACCCGGCCGCGCACTTCTGACAGCACCCGTGCAATCGGCTCCCGGTAGTCTCGGACGCGGAGAATGCGCACGAGACTTACCCGAAGCGAAGCGACCGGGGGCACCCCCATGAGCCACCAGCCGGCCGGCCTCGAGCTCGATACCCACATCGACTTCCAGCGGCGTGCCTGGCGCTTCCAGAACGCCGGGCGCATCGCCTTCGTCGTGCTCATCCTCGCCGCCCTCATCGGTCTGCTCGGGCCCGGCTGGCTCAGCTCCAGCGAGAAGAGCGCCGGCGATGACCTCCGCGTGAGCTACAACCGCTTCGTCCGCTGGGAAGCGCCCACGAACGTCGAGGTGCGCCTTTTGCCCAACGGCCGGGACTCTGTGCAACTCGAAGCCGACCGCGACTACATCGAAGCTATGCACGTCGAACAGGTCGTCCCCGAACCAGCGAGCGTGATCGCGAGCGAGGACCGCGTCGCCTTCGAATTCAGGCCGCTCGACCCCGATCGCGCGCTCACCGTCGACTTCCAGTTGAAACCGCAGCGCTTCGGCAAGGTCTCCGGGCGGTTCGGCCTGCAGGGCGGCCCATCGGTTGGCTTCAGCCAGTTCGTCTACCCTGAGGAGGCGGTGACATGGATGCAGTCCTTCGCGCTACGGCCCTCTATGGCGGCCTGCTCATCATCATGCGCATCAGCGGCAAACGCTCGCTCGCGCAGATCACCACCTTCGACTTCATCCTCCTCCTCATCATCAGCGAGGCGACGCAGCAGGCGATGATCGGCGAGGACTTCTCCCTCACGAACGCCTTCCTCGTCATCATCACCCTCATCACGCTCGACCTTGGGCTGTCGCTGCTGACGTTCCGCTGGGGCCTGCTGTCGCGTCTCGTGAACGGCGTGCCGCTGGTCATCGTGGCGAACGGGCAGCCCATCCGCGATCGCCTGAACCGGGTCCGCCTGAGCGAAGACGACATCCTCGAGGAGGCGCGGAAGGCCCAGGGCATCGAGCGGATGGACCAGATCAAATACGCCGTGCTCGAAAAGAGCGGCGGCATCTCCATCATCCCCGCGCATCGCTCCTAGGCGATCGTGCGGCGAGCTTCCCGGAGCCGCTCGCGGTACCCCTCGAACCGGTCGCGGATCTCGTAGTAGCACTCGCACGAAAGCTTCTCCAGCAGTGGCCCGTCGGCGACCTCGATCGCGTTTCGCCGGTACTGGATGGCCCCCGCCGCCCGCAACTCCTGGAGCGCCAGCGTAACGCTGGGCCGCCGGGCGCCGAGCATCATCGCAAGCACTTCGTGCGTCAGTTCCAGCCGGTCGCGCCCCAGCTGGTCGCGCGTGATCAGCAGCCAGCGCGCCGCCCGCTCGGTCGTGTGGTGCATCCGGTTGCAAGCGACCGTCTGCGCCAGCAGCTTCATCACCGCATCGGCGTACGAACCTAACAGCGACCGCAGCACCGGCGCCGAAGGCAACGCCTCCGCCAGCACCAGGGCCCGCAACCGCAGGATTTCGCCCGGCACCTGGCCCATCTCCTGCATCGCCGCCCGGCTGCTCCCGAAGAACACCGGCAGCCCGGCCATCCCCTCGCTCCCGACCGTCACCGCCTCCACCGAGGCCCCTTCCCTGAGGAGCGTGGTGCTCGAAATCAGTGCCGTGGTGGGAAACGTCACGAACTCGATGACCAGGTTCTGGTCGTGGAGCAGCTCCGCCACGCCGAGGGACCGCCGTTCCAGGTGCGCCTGCAGGCGTTCGAACTCCCCGGGTGGCAGCGCATCGAGAAGCTGGTTCCCGCACGGTCGCCCCGGAGCCAGGCGGCTCGCTTCACGGAGTCTCATAGAAACCCTTATACACCCGAATGGACGGTCCCGATCCGGGTGGCGCGCTCCTTTACCAGGTCGTTCCTGCCAGGGCCCCAGGCCAGGCTCCGTCCTTCGGCGGACTGCGGGCTCCCTGGGGCGGTTTTGTGACGAACCTCACGGAGCAGCCACCGCCCGAGGCTCTTCGCTTGTCTGGACGCGGGCGCGGCTCAAAGGTGTCACAGCCGAAAGGGGCCGCCCGTCTACTTCCTGAGTTCCAGGAAAGGAGCACCCAATTGGCAGCCTTCCCCTCCCCAGAACGGCTCGCATCCTTCAGCACGCGCCGCCCCTGGCGCGTTATCGCCGCATGGGCCGTGATCGTCGTCCTCGGCATCACCGTCGCCGGCGGCCTCGGCTCCCGCCTGAGTAGCAAATGGCCGACCCTCTACGAGGACATCGAAGCCGTCCATGCCCGCGACGTCATCGACCAGGACATCCGGCCCAATGCCCCCAAGAACGAAATCGTCGTCATCAGTTCCCAGGACCACAAAGTCGATAGTCCCGAGTTCCGCCAGTTCGCAACCGGCGTAATCGACCAGATCCGTGGGCTCGACGGCACCGTTGCCGGCGCCACCAGCTTCTACGAGACGCACGACCCGTCGCTCGTCTCGCAGCGCGGCGACACGCTCCTTGTCCCCGTTGCCCTCGCCGGTGACCCCGACGACGCCCAGGACACCGTCGAGCCGCTGGTCGGCCTGACCGAGCGCCTCGACGACACCGATGGGTTCCTCGTGGCCACGGGCGGCGAAGCGTCGGTGAACCACACCTACGCCGAAATCTCGCAGGAAGACGTCGAGATGGCGGAGGTCATCGGCCTGCCGATCGCGCTCATCGTGCTCGTGGTCGTGTTCGGCGCGCTCATGGCCGCCGGCCTGCCCATCTTCGTCGGCATCGCCGCCATCATCGCCGCATTTGGCATCACTGCCGCCATCAGCCAGGCGTGGGAGATGTCCATCTTCGTCGTGAACATGATCACGATGATCGGCCTCGCCGTCGGCATCGACTACTCGTTGCTCATCGTCCAGCGCTTCCGCGAGGAGCGCCGCCGCGGCCTCGACCGCGATGCCGCCATCATCCGTGCCGGGAGCACCGCCAGCCGCGCCGTGCTCTTCTCCGGCCTCACCGTCATCGTCGCCCTGAGTGGGCTCCTCATCGTCCCCGACCAGATCTTCCGCAGCGTCGCCACCGGCGCCATCGCCGTGACCGTGATGGCCATCGCCGCCGCGATGACCCTGCTCCCCGCCGTCCTGCGGCTCCTCGACCACCGCGTCGACCGGTTCTCGATTCGCCGCTCCGCCCGCATGGACTCCACGAGCGAAGGCGGCCAGTTTTGGACGGTCGTGACGGGCTTCGTGACCCGCCACGCGGTGATCAGCCTCGTCGCGAGCGCCAGCCTGCTCATCGCCGCGGCCATCCCGTACTTCAAGATCCAGCTCGGGTCATCGGGCGTCGCCTCCCTCCCGCGCGACACCGGCACCTACGAGGCGTTCACCGTCCTCAACAGCGAATTCCGCGCGGGCATGCTCAGCCCGACCGATATCGTCATCACCGGGACGGACATCAACTCGCCCGATACCCAGGCCGCCATCGGCCGCCTGCGCGATCGCCTCGCCAGCGACCCGGCGTTCGGGCCAACCACGTTCGAAGTCGCCCAGGATGGCCGTTCCGCCGTCCTCTCGACGCCGATCTCCGGTGACCCGAACGGCGACGAGGCCATCAACACCCTCAGCCGCCTCCGCGACGACTACATCCCATCCGCGTTCGGTTCGACCGATGCGAAGGTGTACGTGGGCGGCGCCACCGCAACCACGCAGGACTACAGCGACCTCGTTGCGAAGTACACGCCCTGGGTGTTCGGCTTCGTCCTCGGCCTGAGCTTCATCGTCCTGCTCGTCGTCTTCCGCTCGATCGTCGTGCCCATCAAGGCGATCATCATGAACCTGCTCTCGGTGGGCGCGGCCTACGGCCTCATGGTGCTCGTCTTCCAGGAGGGCTACGGCCACAAGTGGTTCGACTTCTCGCAGGTGGACCGCATCGAGTCCTGGGTCCCGCTCTTCATGTTCGCGGTGCTCTTCGGCCTCTCGATGGATTACCACGTGTTCCTGCTGACCCGCATCCGCGAGCGCTTCGACCACACCCGCAACAACGCTGAGTCCGTGGCCTACGGCGTCCGCACCACCGCGGCGCTCATCACCGGCGCGGCGCTCATCATGGTCGCGGTCTTCTCCGGCTTCGCCGCCGGCCGCATGGTCCCGATGGAGCAGGTTGGCTTCGGCCTCGCCGTCTCCATCCTCCTCGACGCGACCATCGTGCGCATCATCCTCGTCCCCGCCGCCATGGAGCTGCTCGGCGATGGCAACTGGTACTTGCCGCGCTGGCTCGAATGGCTGCCGCGCGTCGACGTCGAAGGGAACACCGTCCCCGTCCCCGACACGCCCCGGCGCTACCCGGCCCCCGAAGGACAGTTCCGTCCGGAAGGCGCCCCCGGCCAGTAGTTTCGGGACAGGCCCCCTGCGCGACCGGCCTCTCCGTCCCCCTCGGAGAGGCCGGTTCGCGTTTCGCGCCCCTCACCCGCGCCGCCGCTCGCTCCGGTAGACTCGCAGGTCCAAGGAGGATTCCATGTGGCTGCGTCTACGCCAGATCGCCCTTGTTGCCCGTGAGCTCGAACCCGTCATCGAAGACTTCCGCGCCATCCTCGGCGTCGAAGTCTGTTACCGCGATCCGGGTGTCGCGCGCTTTGGCCTCGAAAACGCCCTCATGCCCGTCGGCGACCAGTTCGTCGAAGTCGTCGCCCCGATTCAGGAGAACACCGCCGGTGGACGGTACCTGGAGCGCCGCAACGGCGACGGCGGCTACATGGTCATCACCCAGTGCGACGACCACGGACCCCGCCGCCGGCGCGTCGAGAAGCTTGGCGTTCGCATCGTCACCGAGTTCGAAACCGACCACTTCCGCGACATGCAACTCCATCCGAAGGACACCGGCGGCTCCTTCTTCGAAATCGATCAGCAGCTCGGCCCCGGGGCGCTCGACCCCGATGGGCCCTGGGAGCCCGCGGGTGGCGCCGGCTGGAAGGCCGCACGCAAGCTCGATGTCGTGACCGGCATCTCCGCCGCCGAGATCCAGGCCGACGATCCCCATGCTGTCGCGCAGCGCTGGGGCGAAATCGCCGACCTCCCCGTCGGCCGCGACGGCCAGGGGCGCCTCACGATCGCCCTCGACAACGCCGACCTGCGCTTCGTGCCCATCGCCGACGGACGCCCCGAAGGCCTCGCCGGCCTCGACCTCCGCGTCGTGAAGCGCGACCGGCTGCTCGCCGCTGCACGCGAACGGGGCTGCCTCCGTGAAGACGGCGTCGTCATGATCTGCGGGATGAGGCTCTACCTGAAATGACCGGCTACACCGACATCCAGATCGAGATCGAGGACCCGGTCGCGGTCATCCGCCTGAACCGGCCGGAGAAGCTGAACGCCTTCACCTACCACACGCTCGCCGAGATTCGCAGCGCCGTCGATGCGGCCGCCGCCGATCCGCGGGTCGTCGGCATCGTGATCACAGGGAACGGCCGCGGCTTCTGCGCCGGCCTCGACTCCGCCGCCCTCGCCGAGGTCACGTCATCCGGCGGCGCCGGGCGGCAGGAGGCCTCCAGTGACGAAGTGCCCGGCCTGTTCACGTATTTCCTCGCGGTGCCGAAGCCGATCATCGCAGCGGTCAACGGCGTGGCCGTGGGCGGCGGCCTCGTGCTCGCCGCGATGTGCGACCTGCGCTTCGCCTCGGCCAACGCCAGCTTCGCGACCGTCTTCCTGAAACGCGGCCTCATCGCCGAACACGGCACGACCTGGATCCTTCCCCGCCTCGTGGGCGCGGGCCGTGCCCTCGACCTCCTCTGGCGCAGCGAACGCATCGATGCCGCTCGCGCGCTCGAAATCGGCCTCGTGGAGTTCGTCTCCGAGCCCGAGAGGCTGCTCGAGGATGCGAAGGACTACGTGCGCGAGCTCGCCGCCCAGGTTGCCCCGCAGTCCATCGCCGATACCAAGCGGCTCGTCTACGCCCACATGGGCACGGACTACCCGACCGCCCTGCGCGAGGCCGACGCGGCCCAGTGGGCCGCCATCGCCCGCCCCGACGCCGCCGAAGGCGCACGGGCACTGCTGGAGAAGCGGCCGCCGAACTTCCGGCGGCTCGGACAATAGCGCCCGGGCGACGCATCCCGGAGCGCGCGCGGGGCGTATCGTGAGGGCCGGGCCGTGCAAACCGTGGGTAAATGGCGTGTGATGGCCCGCGCGCTATCCTGTAGCATAAGGGTGAATCCCGGAGACGCCGGGAGGAAGTGAGTAAGGGTATGCTTGGCTCTTTGGGTGCCCCCGAGCTGATCATCATCGCCGTCATCGTCATCCTGCTCTTCGGCGTGGGAAAGGTGAGCGGCCTTGGCCGGGAGCTTGGCAGTTCGATCAAGGAATTCCGCCGCGCCGTAAAGGACGACGACGACAATCCGCCCGCTCCGCAGGTTCAGCAGAGCACCCAGTACGCGCCGCCGCCGCCTCAGCAGCCGCAGCAGCAGTACACCCCGCCGCCGCAGCAGCCCTCGGCGCCGCCAACCGAAAACAAGAACCCGAACGTCTTTTAGACGCACCCGGGAACCGGATCGCCCTCCCACCGGGAGGCCGTGATCAGTGAATCCTCCCCGCCGTCCGCCGCGAGGCGAACTGGCGGGGTTTGTCTTTGTTCGCGAACCGCTACCGCTACCACCCCATCGCCTGCCGCATGCCGCGCAGGTCCGCTGTGAAGGCCGCGATCTCCCGGCGCCGGGTCTCCTCGTCGGGCGCACGCAGCAGCGACGACGGGTGCACCGTCGCCATCACTCTCGGCGCGAGCGGCGATTCGACCAGTTCCCCGCGTTGTCGCGAGACGCGGAAGTCCCGGCCGAGCAGCTCCTGCGCCGCCGTCGCCCCGAGCAGCAGCAGGCCCTCGGGTTCGATGTCGGCCAGCTCCGCCTCGAGCCACGGCCGGCACGCCCGGATCTCCCTCGCGTTCGGCTTGCTGTGAATGCGCCGTTTTCCCCGTGGCTCCCACTTGAAGTGCTTCACCACGTTCGTCACATACACGCGGTCCCGCGCGATGCCCGCCTCGTCCAGGCAGCGGTCGAGCATCCGCCCGGCCGGGCCCACGAACGGCCGCCCCTGTTCGTCCTCCTGGTCGCCCGGCTGCTCGCCGACGAGCACCAGGCCCGCCTTCGCTGGCCCTTCTCCGAACACCGTCTGCGTGCCACGCGTCCAGAGGTCGCAACCCTTGCAACCGGCGGCCGCCACGCGCAACGAGTCGAGGTCGCGTTCGTCCGGGAAGAAATCGAGGGCACTGCCCGTGCCCTCCGCGAGGCCTGTCATGGCCCGAACGTAGCGGTGCGGCCGCTACGAAGTGGTATCAGTGGCGCCCAGCCGCTCGACGAACACATCCATGACGCCGCCGCAGATCTTGTCCTCGCCGTCGGTCGGCTCGGTCAGGTCGACGGTCACGATGCGGGCCCTGCCGTCCTCGAACGTTTCCATCGCCTCCTGCCAGACCTCGGCTTCGCCACAGCCGCCGCCGATGGTCCCGAAGAAGCTGCCGTCGCGGCGGACCACCATTTTCGCGCCCGTCTTCCGGGGCGTGGAGCCGCGCGTGCGCGCAACCGTCGCGAGCACGACGGGCTCGCCCTTCTCTACGGCGGCCGCAATGGCGCGATAGATCTCGTCCTGCATACCACCGATCGTGTCAGACGGCCGGTGGCCCTGCAAGCGAGCCACCGGGCGGTGGAAGGCCGAGCGCGCGTGCCGCCCAGGGCAGGGCGGTCCGCAGTTGCTGGAGCTGTACCTCGCGCACGCGCGGGGCATGCGGGATAACCGGCAGCCCGGCGCGCGCCGCGAAAAACCCCGCGACCATCGCCGCGAGCTCCGGCTCGCCGGGGAGGATCGCCTCCGGCGGCGGGCCCCCTTCCGCTTCGAGGCTCGGTAGCCAGAACGCCACGTCGAACGCAGCGTTCCCCCGCGCCGGCAGGTTCCAGTCGACCAACAGCGTTCGCTCCCCGTCGAAGCAGAGGTTGTCGCTGCGGACGTCCAGGTGGACGAGCGCGTCGCCGTCGAGCACAGCCGCGGCCTCGGCCGCCAGCAACGACGGCAGCGATTCGTCCAGCCACTGCGCGCTGCACAGTCCCAGCGCCAGGAAGGGCGCCGGGTCATCGGCCACGGTCGCCCATCCGCCCAGCCGGTCCCGCTGCGATTCCAGCGACGGCAGCCACGCGGGTGGGTCCGTCTCCGCCACCAGCCGGAGCGCCGCCATCACCCGCTCGGCCATTCCCGGCTCCCACGGCGGCGGCCAGTGCGCCCGCGAGAGGTCCTCCAGCACCAGGACCGGCCGGGGGCCGTCGTCAAACGCCAGCACGCGCGCCATGAACGGCCCGGCGACGTCCGCGTACATCCGGTGCTCAGTCCGCAGCCACTCGGCCGTCGTGTCATCGGTCGCGGCCTTCACGAACGCCCGCTCGCCGCCGCCGAGCTCGATGATCTCGCGGAAGGCGTGGGTGTAGCCGCCCGTCGTCGCGTGCAGCGGACGTACGTCGCGGCCGAGCAGCCGCCGCAGCCGGCCGCGGAGCTCCTCGTCCACGGTTACTGCCAGCGGGGGTAGCTGCCGAACACCTTCAGCATCGAGCACAGCCCCCGTACGCGTTCCAGCAGTGACCCGATGTCCGGGTCGTCCTGGTGCCCTTCGAAGTCGATGAGGAATACGTACTCGCCGAACGCCTCGCGCGTCGGCCGGCTCTCGATCTTCGTGCAGTTGATCCCCTGGGCGGCGAATTCGTTCAGCACCGCCGCCAGCGCCCCCGGCCGGTCCTCCGCGAAGGTGAACGCGATCGACGTCCGGTCGCGGCCCGTGGGCGCCGGCTGGCCCCGCCCGAGCACCAGGAACCGCGTCTCGTTGTTCGCCGCGTCCTGGATCCCCTGTGCGAGCACCTCCGCGCCGTAGAGCTCCGCCGCACGGGCCGTTCCGATAGCGGCGCCGTCGCCGTCGCGGCGCAGCGCCTGCTGCACCGCCTCCGTCGTCGAAAGCGAGGCCTCGAGCTGTGCCTTCGGGAAGCACCGTTCGAGGAAGCGGCGGCACTGCCCGATGG
>JBLNCO010000218.1:0-5073 GCA_050260715.1 Hyphomicrobiales bacterium
TTCACCGCCGAGACCGGCACCGAAATCACGTCGCCGCCGTAGTCCTCGACCACGACGTTGTGCTCGGTGAGCTGCTGCTTCACACGGTCCGGGTTCGCCTCCGGGCGGTCCATCTTGTTGATGGCGACGATCATCGGCACGCCCGCGGCCTGCGCGTGGCCGATCGCCTCGATCGTCTGGGGCATCACGCCGTCGTCGGCTGCCACCACGAGGACGGCGATGTCCGTGACCTGCGCGCCGCGCGCCCGCATCGCCGTGAACGCGGCGTGGCCCGGCGTGTCGATGAACGTGATTTGCCGGCCATCGCGCTCCACCTGGTAGGCGCCGATGTGCTGGGTGATGCCACCCGCTTCGCCCGCGGCCACCTTCGTCCGGCGGATCGCGTCGAGCAGGCTCGTCTTGCCATGGTCGACGTGCCCGAGGATGGTCACGACCGGCGGCCGCTCCTGCAGGCTCTTGGGGTCGTCGGCGAACTCTTCGCCATCTTCGACCGCCACCACTGGCTCGGGCGGCGCGGCCTGGTCCGGTTCGAAGCCAAGTTCAGCCGCGACCGTCGCGGCCGTGTCGTAGTCGATGGTGTGGTTCATCGCCGCCATCACGCCGTGGGTCATCAGGCGCTTGATGAGCTCCACGGGCGAGACATTCAGGCGGTCACCGAGCTCTTTGACGGTTAGAGCAGATGGCAATGTGACAGTACGTGGTTTCGAGGAAGTTTGTGTCATGGGCCTTCGCTTTCTTCGACCGGTAGCGCCATAGCGAAGGCGCGCAGCGCCTCCACGTCTTCAGGAACCGGGATGATCTTCAGTGCGTAATGTATGGTACCGCCTCGCAGGGCTTTCTCCCAGCAACTCTTTCGGCTGTGGAGATATGCCCCCCGCCCGTTCGCTTTGCCGGTCGGGTCGACGACCACTCGTTGTTCGGGCGTGCGCACGATACGGATGAGGGCCCGCTTGCCGGCTTCCTCCCGGCAGCCGATGCACGTTCGCTGCGGCACATGCCGCGGCTTTGGGCCCTTCACCGTGTCTACTCCTTAGTGGATCCGCCCCGTGTAGTCGTATTCGTCGCCTTCGTCTTCTTCCACGAAGCGGGGCGCGCGCCGGGCCTTCTTGCTCGCGGCCTTCTTTGGCGGCTCTTCCGGCTCCGGCTGGCGCGGCAAGACGTCTTCCGCGAAACGAATGGCCGACGGGCGCTCCTCGGGCTCCACCATCGTGGGAACCTCGTACTCCTCGTCTTCCTCGTCCTCTTCGCCGTACTCCTCCGACTCCCGCTCCTCGCGGTCCGGCACGGGCATCCGGGCGAGCGCAGCCGCGAAGCTGAGCTCCTCTTCCTCTTCGACCGGCGTTTCGGCCTCGAGCTCCTGCTCGGCGGTCGCCGCGGGCACTTCCGCCTCCGCAGCCTCTTCCACCGCGGGCTCGACCGAGGCGGCCGCGGCCACCTCTTCGGCCTCTTCGATGATGTCGATGTCGGGCGTTTCGCCGGGCGCGTACGGTTCGAAGGTCGCCGGGGCTTCCGTCACGCCTTCCTCGCCGCGCTCCTTCGCCGTCTGGCTGTGGATATCGATCCGCCAGCCGGTCAGCTTGGCCGCCAGGCGGGCGTTCTGCCCTTCCTTGCCGATGGCCAGCGAGAGCATGCGGTCCGGCACCGTCACCGTCGCCCGGTGCTCATCCTCGTCGATCTCCACGTCCAGCACCTGCGCAGGACTGAGCGCGTTCGAAACGAAGTTCGCCGGGTCCGGGTCCCACTTGATCACGTCGATCCGCTCGCCACCCAGCTCGTTGACCACGTTCTGGATGCGCGACCCGCGCATGCCCACGCACGCCCCGATCGGGTCGATGCTCGGCACCCGCGAATGGACCGCCACCTTGCTCCGGTGGCCGCCTTCGCGCGCGATCGACTTGATTTCGACGGTCCCGTTCTTGATCTCCGGCACTTCGAGCTCGAACAGGCGCCGCAGCAGGCTGCGATGGGCGCGGCTCACCACCACCTGCGGCCCCTTCGTGGCCCGCTCAACTCGCAGGATGATCACCTTCACGCGCTGCCCCGACCGCAGGTGCTCGTTCCGCACCTGCTCGCTGAACGGCAGCGTCGCTTCCGTGCCCTTGGTCAGCTCGACGATCGCCTGGCGCGGCTCGACCCGCTGGATCGTACCGACGACGATTTCGCCTTCCTTGCCTGCGTACTCTTCGTAGACAGCATCCCGTTCCGCTTCCCGGAGGCGCTGGAGCACCACCTGCTTCGCCGTCTGCGCGGCGATTCGCCCGGCGTTCTCCGGGATCTTCATCTCGAAGTCGAGGACATCGCCGGCGCGCGCATCGCGCTTGTACTTGTGCGCCTCGTCCACCGAGATCTCGATGTTCGGCTCTTCCACCGACTCCACCACGGTCTTCTGCATGTACGCATGGATGTCCCCCGATTCGGGGTCGATCTTCACGTACACATTCGGGGCATTTTCCCCTTCGCGGCGGTAGGCCGACGTCAGAGCCGCCTCTACGGCCTCGACCACGATGTCGCGGGACAGGTTCTTTTCGGCCGCCAGTTGGCCGATCGCTAGCAGAAAATCACTCTTCATTGTGCTCAACAAAAAAGTGGGCCAGAGAGCCCACTCCTGTTCGGAATGCTTCTGACCCCACTATAGCACGGCCGTGCAAGGCCCGCCGATACGGATCCTTACCGCTGCGCGGCAGCTCCCCCGGCCGATTTCGCCCGGATTTCCCGGATGCGCGCGAGCGCTTCCTGCGGCGAAACCACCTCCGTCTCGCCCGTCCGCCGGTCGCGAATTTCGAACCCGCCGCGCTCCAGCGCACGGGGACTGACGGTCACGCGCACGGGCATTCCCAGCAGGTCCGCGTCCTTGAACTTAATCCCCGCCGAGTCCGGCCGATCGTCCACGAGCACCGAGAGACCGGCCGCCTCGAGCTCCGCTTCGAGCCCGTTGAGCGCCTGCGCGACCTCCTCCTGGTCCTGGTTGAGCGCGACCACGTGCACGTCGTAGGGCGCGACCTCCACGGGCCACCGGATCCCGTTCTCGTCGTGGTTCGCCTCGATGCACGCGGCGAGCATCCGTTCGACGCCGATGCCGTAGCAGCCCATCACCGCCGGACGCCGCTCGCCCTGTTCGTCGAGGTAGTGCACGCCGAATTCCTCGGAGTAGATGGTGCCCAGCTTGAAGACATGGCCCATTTCGATGCCGCGCTCCACACCGAGCGGCTCGCCGCAGCGGGCGCAGATATCGCCCGCCCGCGCAAGCGCGATGTCCCCCACGAGATCCGCCGTCCAGTCGCGCGGATAGTTCACGTTCCTGTAGTGCACGTCCGGCTCGTTGGCGCCCGTCACCAGGTTCGGCGCGTCGAGTGCGCTCGGGTCCGCGACGATCGTCATCCCCTCGAGACCCACCGGCCCCGCCGACCCCGCAATCAGCCCCGCGCGCTGGACCATCTGCTCGTCCATGGGTTCCAGTGCTGTCGCCTTCAGCAGGTTCTTCAGCTTGACCTCGTTGACCTCGAGGTCGCCGCGAATGGCTACGAACACCGGCTTGCCATCGGCGCGATAGAACACCGCCTTGAGCGTCTGCTGCGGTTCGATCGTCAGGAACTCGGCCAGCTGCGCGATCGTCTTCTGGCCTGGCGTGGCCACCTTCTCGATCGGCGCGGGCTCGCCGGGCACAGGGTCCGGCTTGCGGAACTCGGCCTTCTCCGCGTTCGCGGCGTACCCGCAGCCCGGGCAGAGCAACACCTCGTCCTCACCGTTCGGCGTCAGGAAGATGAACTCCTGGCTGTCCTTCCCGCCGATCGCACCCGAATCCGCCGCGACGGGGATTACCGGGACGCCCGCCCGCGCAAAGATGCGCACGTACGCATCGAACGCCGCCGCATACGAGGCGTCGAGCGCCTCCCAGTCGGTGTCGAAGCTGTAGGCGTCCTTCATCGTGAACTCGCGCAGCCGGATGAGCCCACCGCGCGGCCGCGGTTCATCCCGGAACTTCGTCTGGATCTGGTAGACGGTCACCGGCAGGTCGCGGTAGCTCTGGATCTGCCGCGTCGCGAGTACGCTCACGACCTCCTCGTGCGTGGCGCCCAGCGCGAACCCGCGTTCCTTGCGGTCCGAAAGGCGAAAGAGCGTTTCGCCCATGGAGGCGGCCCGCCCCGACTCCTCCCACAGCTCGACCGGCTGGAGCGCCGGCAGGTGGATCTCCTGCGCGCCCGAACGGTCCATCTCCTCGCGAATGATGTTTTCGAGCCGCCGGAACACCCGCCACCCGAACGGCGTGAAACAATAGAGCCCGGCGGCCAGCGGCGTCACGATCCCGGCCCGCAGGAGCAGCTGGTGGCTCGGGAGCTCGGCTTCCGCGGGCACCTCCCGCAGAGTCTTCAGCATCAGCTTGCTCATGCGCATCGTGGTTCGATCCTTCGCCGGGTTTGGGGAACCTTCCCGGGGCCGCCCCCTGCGGTCAACCGCGCCGGGGGGCCTCCAGGTCCTTCGAATCTATCATGAGGGTTAGCGGGCCATCGTTCAGCAACTCGACCGCCATGTGCGCGCCGAACTCGCCCTGTTCGCAGCGGATCCCCGCGGCCCGCACCGCCCCGCAGAAGTGTTCGTACAGCTCGCGCGCCAGCTCGGGCGCCGCCGCCCGCGTGAACGAAGGCCGGTTCCCGCGCCGCACATCGCCGTACAACGTGAACTGGCTGACGCAGAGCACCGCGCCGCCCACGTCCGCGAGCGACCGGTTCATCTTGCCCGCTTCGTCTTCGAACACCCGCAGCGCGGCGATCTTCCGGGCCATCGTCTCTGCCACTGCCCTGGTGTCCTCCTCGCCGACGCCCAGGAGCACGAGCAGCCCCTGGCCGACTTCGCCCACGGTGCGCCCTTCGACCGTGACCCGCGCCCGGGCGACCCGCTGGACGACCGCTCTCACCGGGCAGCGTCGCCGCAAATGTAGCGTTCGACCGGCACCGCTCGCCGCACGACCTCGTGCGCATACCTCCGGAACTCCGGGTCGCGTAACCGCTCACTGAGGCGGTCGCCACTCTCCGCCTGCGCCATGAAGCTGATGCGCGTGAACACCGCCATCAGGTT